>NZ_CP030118.1:900000-1128633 GCF_006968745.1 Brasilonema sennae CENA114
GATTTCCTCAGTGAGGAAAAAGTATCAAAAGGTGCAAAGGGTGAACCCATAACAACGACACTCATTGTGACGCTTTTTGCAGCAGGCGGTGTAGTTACAACTTTAATCAAGACGATAGAAACCTGGCTAACCCGTGACACAAGTGTAACCATAGAGGAGAAAAATGGCGACAAGTTACAAATGACGGGCATTTCCTCTAAAGAACAACGTCGCATAATCGATGCTTGGATTAGCAGTCACACAAAACCATAATTGCTAATGACTGGGAAACGCCGTGCCCTAATCATTGCTAATAACGAATTTGAAGACACTCACTGGCAAGCACTGTATGCGCCACCTCAAGACGCTAAAGCTTTGGCAGAAGTTTTAGCAGATCCAGCTATTGGTAATTTCGAGGTTGAAGTTTTACTAAACAAATCTCGCCATGAAGTAGAACAAGAAATTGACGACTTCTTTGGTGACGAACAAAAGAGCGATTTACTGCTCCTCTATTTTTCTGGTCATGGGTTTAGGGACGATGATGATAACCTCTATTTAGTAACTCGCAACACCAAACGTAACCGCTTGGCATCCACTGCGGTTTCATCTCAATTTATTATTGGGATCATGAGCCGTAGTATCAAAGAAAAAAAGGCATCAGGGCAAGTATTACTGCTAGACTGCTGCCACAGTGGATCATTTGCACAGCCAGGAGTAAAGGGATCTCAAAGTACTGCTATAGAAGATAAATTTCTTCAAGGGCGCGGGAGAGTGGTATTGACTTCTTCTAGAGCAGCGCAGCGATCTTATGAGGAAAAAGAAGCTGATGAAGAAGGCTTGCGGCTTTCTTACTTCACCCGCGCCTTGGTACAGGGACTAAAAACCGGAGAAGCTGACATAGATGGAGATGGTTTCATTTCCAGTGTTGATTTATATCAATATGTCTATCAACGTATAGGAAAAGAAAAGCCAGAGCAGACACCACAGCAATGGGAATTGGGTAAAGAAGGACAAATTATCATTGCTAAAAATCCACACGCCATCAAAGATCCGTGGAGAGAGACGCGACAGTATGTTCCTTCCGGTTTTAAGGTGTTGGATCAGAAATTCTTTGACAATGAAAATAAAACCCCAGAAGCACAAATTCTCAAACTACGGGTAGCAACTTGGTCATTAATAATCCACGGAAACTATATTGAACGAGATGGGCAAGATGAGGCGCTAAATCTTGCTAAAAAAATGGCACAATTTCCTGGCATTTCCCTAATGCTCATTCGGGGTGAACCAGGTGCTGGCAAAACGGCGATAATGCGCTGGTTAGTTTATCAATTATTTCTTCAAGGGCATCTGATTTTAGAGAAAACTCAGTCCGAAGACCCAGACTGGCGGGAACAATTAGAGGAGTTTTCAGAGAAGATTGGCAAGAAACACTTTTATGTAATAGCCGATGACTTATTTCGCCAGTGTGAACTAGACGAAGATAAATCACATTTTCCCTTTACGCTGATAGGAACTACTCGCTTCAACGAAGATAAGCATGAAAACTTAGATGGTTTGGGATATGAAATTAAAACTTGGGATGTCAAACTACCAAACCAAGAAGAAAAAAAGCGAATTATAGCTAAAGTATGCGAAGACGAAACAGTTAAACGCACATTAGACAGCAAGACAAAGAAAGAGCGGGAAGAACTCATGAATGATGCTTCCATGCTGGTATTAATGTTGCAGCTATCTGAAGGTAAACCCTTTGACTTAATCATTGCCGATGTCATAAAACGCTTGCCCAGCGAGGAACGCTATCCAGTATATGAAGTTTTCGGAGTCATTTGCAGCTTCTATCAATACGGCATCACCGCACCCCCCGAAATCTTGCCCTTGTGTTTGCCAGAATATTCTAAAAAAGCAGTTCAGAATGTTGTTGAATTTGCCATAGACGCAGAATTAAAGGGATTGGTCAACCTGGTATCTAAAGGTGGATTTGAAGGACTAGCAACGATTCACGAATTGATTGCTAAAACAGCAATGACTGAGAGAAACCGACGCAACAAAGGTGAAAATCAACCTTATTCTTCCACCTGCTTAAAAGAATATTTAAGAGCTGCAATTCAGGCTATAGACACAACGAATAAAACCCACAAACGCTGGGCTTGTCATGGGCTAAGATTATTGGCTGTTAATGATCAAGCAAGTCTTGTCCATCAGATTTTGAAGGACTACCCAGACCAGATCCAATCTTTACAGCAAGGGAGTAGGGTTTTTCATTTATCGCTTTTTGCAAAGATATTTGAAGCAGTGGGTTTACTTGCTGAGCGCGATTGCTGTCTAGAACAGACTATATCAACTACTCCACAAAGTTTCAGTGAGTGGGTATATTGGCTGTCAGTGATAGAAAAGTTTGGAAATGAAGAACAGAAGAAAGAGGCGATCGCTGACACCGCTACTTGGCTAAAACAGCATCCAGATGATAGGGATGTTCGTAACAAATATCTAAAGTTGATTGAAAAATGTGGAACAGCACAAGACAAACAAAAGGCGATCACCAACACTGCCACTTGGCTGCAACTGCATCCAGATGATAGGGATGTTCGCGTCAAATACCTAGCGCTGATTGACAAATGTGGAACAGCACAACACAAACAAGAAGCGATCGCTCAAACTACCACTTGGCTACAACAGCATCCAGATGATTGGCATGTTCGCACCAAATATCTGGAGTTGATTGAGAGATATGGAACAGCACAAGACAAACAACAGGCGATCGCTCAAATTACCACTTGGCTACAACAGCATCCAGATGATTGGGATGTTCGCACCAAATATCTGGGGTTGATTGAGAGATATGGAACAGCACAAGACAAACAACAGGCGATCGCTCAAACTACCACTTGGCTACAACAGCATCCAGATGATTGGGATGTTCGCACCAAATATCTGGGGTTGATTGAGAGATATGGAACAGCACAAGACAAACAACAGGCGATCGCTCAAACTACCACTTGGCTACAACAGCATCCAGATGATTGGGATGTTCGCACCAAATATCTGGGGTTGATTGAGAGATATGGAACAGCACAAGACAAACAACAGGCGATCGCTCAAACTACCACTTGGCTACAACAGCATCCAGATGATTGGGATGTTCGCACCAAATATCTGGGGTTGATTGAGAGATATGGAACAGCACAAGACAAACAACAGGCGATCGCTCAAACTACCACTTGGCTACAACAGCATCCAGATGATTGGGATGTTCGCACCAAATATCTGGGGTTGATTGAGAGATATGGAACAGCACAAGACAAACAACAGGCGATCGCTCAAACTACCACTTGGCTACAACAGCATCCAGATGATTGGGATGTTCGCACCAAATATCTGGGGTTGATTGAGAGATATGGAACAGCACAAGACAAACAACAGGCGATCGCTGACACTGCCACTTGGCTACAACAATATCCAGAGGATTCCTATGTTCGCAGACACTACCTGGGGCTGATTGGGCAGTGTGGCAAACCCGAACAACAGCAACAGGCGATCGCTGACACCGCCACTTGGCTGCAAGTACATCCAGAGGATTCCAATGTTCGCACTAAATACCTAGCGCTGATTGGGCAGTGTGGCAAACCCGAACAAAAGCAACAGGCGATCGCTGACACCGCCACTTGGCTGCAACTGCATCCTGAGGATTCCAATGTTCGCACCCAATACCTGGGGCTGATTGGGCAGTGTGGCAAACCCGAACAGCAGCAACAGGCGATTCTTGAAACTGCCACTTGGCTGCAACTACATCCACAAGCTGGTGATGTTCGCACCCAATACCTAAGTTTTGTTGGAAAGGCAGGAAAGGAAATCATAGACGTTGAACCTATCATTAATCAACAGTGGCAGTGGTTAAGTCAGCAAAAAATAGTAGAGGAAAGTCTATGGTCTGCATTTCTGCCTGTCCTTTATCACCATGCCCAGCCAAGTCTCATTCAAGAAGCTATCAATCTTGCCTTGCAGCAGTATCCAGACACTATAAGTATCATCTTTCTTATTTTTGGCTACTTCCGAGATTATTTGGATTATGAAACTTGCTATCAATTGGCTGATTTCTTTAGACAGTCTCGACTGCACGTATCTAAGTGGCAAAATTATGTCTATGCTGCTAACTTTTTTCGAGATTATGGTGACTTAGATACAGCGGAAGCTATTTATCGAAGAGTTATCGATTCAGCAAAGAGGCACATGATAAAGCATGGTAATCATATGCAGAAAGCTATTCAATTTGCATCTTTAAGCTATGCCCGTCTCCTAGTCCTGCGTCAGCCATCAGAATGGTACAAAGCCATTAACTATCTCAAGCCGATTCTGGCTGAAAACCCTAAACATCCCCTTGCTCACTTGTACATGGCTCAGTGCTATCAAGTGAAAGGACAAAAGTTTTACCCTCTAGCCATCAATCACTTTCTAAAAGCAATTGAGTTTGACAGAGAGAAAAATGGTCATTTATGGTATGAATTTGGCTGTTTCCAACGGGATACTATGGAAAACAGCTACGAAGCCCATAAGTGTTTTCAGAACTCTGTGCAACAAAAAATTAATCTTCCTGCCTGTGTTAGTTTAGCCGAATTAGAAGTTAAAGCTGGTAGATTTGATTCAGCTAGAGAGTACCTGCAACAAGGACTTGCCCTGGTGCCTATCACTCGTCCAGAAAAGGAACAGCGACAGCAACTAGAACCTCTAATTCAACAGATTCAGCAAGCAATTCAAGAGCATAGCCATTGAACCTGCAAACCCTTATTTGCTAAGATTTTCAATGCTCACAACCATTGCGGCAAACTGTGAAGATATAACTATGTCTACATCTGCCATTGACACCAACGACGCAGCAGCTATCCAAGCGGTACAAGAGGGAGTTTTGTGTATTGATCGCTCTTTTTGGGGACGGATCAAAGTTTCTGATGGCGATCGCCTCCGCTTCTTGCACAACCAAAGTCATTTATAAATGGATACTGTTTATCGACTGCAAGGCATAGAGTTTGAATGGGACGAAAACAAAGCTCGAAGCAACATCGAAAAACATAGTGTTACATTTGAAGAAGCTGCTGAGGTTTTCTTTGACCCTTTTTACCAAACGGGTGATGCAACCGCTAATCATGAGCAACGTGATTTCATCATAGGGTATTCTCTTGCTCAACGTTTATTATTAGTAGTCTACGTAGAACGTGGAAGGCGAACACGCATCATTTCTGCTCGTCCAGCAACTCGCGCTGAAAGAAAGTTATATGAACAAACCTGAAGAAGAACTAGAACTACATTTGCGATCGCGTGCAGCAGAAACAGTATCGATAAGAATACCAACAGACACGTTGGAATCGCTAAAAAAAGTAGCTAATAGTAAAGATATGTCACCTGAAGCTTTAATGAAGTTTTATATCGGACAAGGTTTACGGCAAGATTTAGCAAAATTATTTTCTGAACGGTTGCTTGAATCAACTGCTCAAGTTCTAGCACGGCACATACAATCAGAAGAAGAAGTTTTAAAAATTATTCAAGAAATTCAAGCCCAAACAACTCGTTAGGTTAATATCCAGCAACTTCTCTACCCCAACCCACAAATGGATTGAACCCGCAAACCCATATTTGCTAAGATTTTCAATGCTCACAACTTAGCGGCAAACTGTGAAGATATAACTATGTCTACATCTGCCATTGACACCAACGACGCAGCAGCAATCCAAGCAGCACAAGAGGGAGTTTTGTGTATTGATCGCTCTTTTTGGGGACGGATCAAAGTTTCTGATGGCGATCGCCTCCGCTTTTTGCACAACCAAAGCACAAACGACATCCAAAGCCTCAAGCCAGGACAAGGCTGTGATACGGTTTTTGTGAATTCTACCGCCCGGACTCTTGACTTGGCAACAGCATACATCCTGGAAGATGCCGTGTTGTTGCTGGTTTCGCCAAACCGTCGCGAGTTTCTCATGCAATGGCTAGATCGCTACATCTTCTTTGCTGACAAGGTACAACTCACGGATGTGACTGACGAAACTGCCACCATTAGCCTTATTGGACCACAAAGTGATGCTGTTGTAGAAAAGCTGGGGGCTGCAGCAATTATCGGTGAAGCTTATGGTAATCACATTTCCATCCCTTCAGTTAGTGGAAGTTTGATAGGCGTTGGTAGTGGTTTGGCTTCCCCTGGCTATACTCTGATTTTGCCTGCTTCTAGTAAACAAGAAGTTTGGAGCAAAATTCTGGAAGCTGGGGCAGTTCCAATCAGCGATTCGACTTGGGATAAGTTACGAATATTACAAGGACGTCCCGCCCCAGAGCAAGAACTCACCGAGGAATACAACCCCTTGGAAGCGGGTTTATGGCAGACTATTTCTTTTAATAAAGGATGTTATATCGGACAAGAAACCATCGCCCGACTCAACACATACAAAGGTGTTAAACAGCACCTTTATGGAATTAAATTAAGTGGTTATGCTGAACCAGGAAGTGTGATCACCATTGGGGATGAAAAACTTGGCAAACTGACGAGTTACACCAAAACCCTTGATAGTCACTTTGGGCTTGGCTACATCCGCACCAAGGCTGGTGGTGCAGGTTTGAAAGTCCATGTAGGAGAAGTTGAGGGCGAAGTCGTAGAAATCCCGTTCGTTTCTCACGACTACCCGCAGTTTTGATGAGTCATTTCATGGAACAAAACGTGTTTATTCTCTATCCCATCCGATACCTTGGCAAGAGTCATCTATCCAATTAGCCAAACGAGTAATCTTAGCAGGTGGTGGGTTAACTTGATGACCAGGATTTTTGTGTGGAGTTGTCACAAGCCTACTTTTGCTTTCCACCTTGTTAGCGAGGGGAAGAGATGAAACAGCTTTGCTTTCCACTTTCCTTGGAATGACAGCAGTCGATGATACAGGTTTGCTTTTACTTGGCCCATCAGAAGCAACAGCAGGCAATGATTTGGGTTTGCTTTTACTTTTTTTGCGTGTAGCACGGCTAACAGATGGCACGGATTGACTTTTGCTTTCAATTTCGGTTTTTGAAAATGCAACCAAAGGTATAAACTGGCTTTTGCTTTCCACCTGAGTGCTAGCAACTGTCATCAAAGCCGTAGAGTTGCTTTCCTTCTGAGTGCTAGCAACTTCAACAGATTGTACTGGTTGATACCACTTTGCGCTCTGTTGTAGTGCCTCGTCGAGAGAGATTGCTTCCCGCGACTTCGTTCTGCTTGCAATCACAGGTGCTACCTTAGATTGCAAGTTGGTATAACTTTGACTTTTCTCCTCATTAGCAATTCCAGCAAAAGTCAAATATTTACACTCATTGAGTGTTTGAAAAGGAACTGCGGTACTCACTGCAACAGATGGTACAAATTTGCTGTTGTCTTCTTTTGCTGTGGCAACTACACTGGGACTCACAAGCTCATACTCAGGCAACTTCTGGAGAACAGACTCACAGTTAACCTCGCTTTCACTTACAGAATCAGCCGATTCTATAAGGTGTAATTCCTCCTCAGGATTAAAGTTAAGACCCAAAGCAACAACAATCTGATCAGGATCGTTGTTGAGTTCGCAAATCAAGGGTAAAACTTCTTCAAGCTGTGGTTCTAAAGCAGACAAAGCTGCCAAAATAAAACCAGAGGAAGGGCGACGTTGAGCATCGTAAGTTCCCCAAACTCGCATTTTTTCCAGCCACGAACGATTCTTGTAGTAGTAACTTACCCACTTAAGTTTCAAAGACTGGCGTAGCTGCTGAATATTCATAATGAGATGTCCTGGTTCGGTCAAAAAAAGTACAGATCTCTATAATCGCTATAAATTGTTAAAAATCAACATTATCCCTGCGGATGAAACCGATGATAGAGCATCTTTGTCACTCTTTGACCACTGCGTAAGTGCTGTTCTACCAGTAGAGGTACTTCACTTGGGTGAACACCACTGTACCAAACCATCTCAGGTAGCACTAACACCATTGGTCCATTACCGCATTGTCCCAAACAGGTACTACCAGTGACAGTCACTTCAGGAGTTGGTGATGCTTCAAAAGCCGCTAACACCTTGGCTGCACCTTGCTTGCGACAAGTGCGATTTTGGCAAACACGTACACACTTAGGAAAAACAGGTGACGCTACTGAAGAGTCAGATGAGTAAGATATATTTTCCATTTGTTACCTCCTTATACCCTTTCACTTTAATGTTGATACAAGTAGGCATCAAGAAGATGTGGTCAACACTAGCGATCGCGGGTTGAATTCCGCACTATCGCGTCCACTTTTTGGGGAGTGATCTTACTCTCTTACCGCCAGAAGAATACCTAATTTAACGAACCGCCAAGACGATAATTCTCAGAACTCATATAGGATTCCTATAATTCTAAATCCAAGAATTAAACCACATCCGCATTGGTCTATATTCAAAATTTGAAAGAGGTAAACCTAAATAAATAGGCATCCAAAAAACAAAAGCACTCACAATAATAAAGGTAATGGTGATACCAACAGCGCGGAGTGGAATATGATAACTACGTAAGCACTGATCAACAAGCCAAGCGATCGCTAAAAATGCGAACACTACAGCCGTCATGTAATGGTAGATAAAAACGCAACGATTTACTCCCACCCAAGGCAGTAAATTAGCAATATAATTGGTCACTATGTATAAGGCAATCCAAGTATCAACACTCAGTTTCCTTGGAGGAGAAAAGCGTTTTTGCCTGACCAAAGGAATGAGGAATCGCCACACCAACATTCCAACTAAAAATAAAAGCGCCGCAACGCCAAACCACCACAAAAACGGATTGCCCATTGCATGGACATCATAAATAATTTTCCCAGCACCTGCAGGCAAAGGAGGTCCCATAACAGGTGGTGGTTCCTTAAGGTTTTGTGCTGTTTGGTAAAAATACGCCATTGGTCGAGTGATCAAGGGCCATTTATACCAAGCAGCACAGTAAGGATGGACCTTAGGAGTATTACCACCAAGACGTTCATGAAACAGCAAAATTTGCTGGTGTAGTTCTAGAAATCCAAATTTTGTATTTAAGAGTAAATGAGGTATCCAAATCAAACTGTAAACTATTAAAGGGAGTAAACCGAAATAAATAACAATGTGAATTAAATTAAGTTGAGTTAATTTCTGCAATGGGGTTAGATTGACCTGCCCATTATTATTGGAAGATTGCAAGCTAATATTGCCAGGAAAAATTCTATATCTTTTTTTTCCAGATAAGCCAGAGTTATACTCACTTAAGGAAGCGAAGGAAGATAAAGAAGAAAATCTTTTATTACGTTTTCTTCCACTGATTATGTCGGGAGGATGAGAAACAAATGCCTTTTGGATTTGAGGGTTAGTATCGTTGTCAAGAAAGCTAGAAGATTGCCACCAACGAATTCCCCAAGCTAATATCCAGATGAGGTAAGTCCCTAGCAAAAACCACAAACCATTCCATTTGGTAGCGGCTGATGCACCAAAAGCTATGCCAGAAAGTATTAACCAAAAACTGCGTTGTTGTCTTTGTTTTGCTAATGCCAATAAAAAAAACCACTGTCCCAGCAATCCAAAGATCACAATATACTGGTTGATCAGAGCATAGCGAGATTCTACAAGAAATATGCCGTCGCAAGCTGTGAACAAACCAGCAACTAAAGCAAAACCACGACGATAACTTATCTGATAGGCAATGGCAGCGACTATTATAGGGATAAATGAACCAGAAAAGGCATTCATCCAACGGTAAGTCACGGGTGACATGACTGAACCAGTAAACCCATTCACCTCATCTTGCCAGAAGGGAATATGGCTACCAATCCAAATCCCCAGTGCAATCATATACTTACCTAGTGGTGGATGACCATCAAAAAATGGTGTATGGGTAAGGTAATTATTACCAAATTTAGCGTAATAAACTTCGTCAAAGACAAAGGTGTTAAATCTTCCCAATCCCCAAAATCGCAAGGCGAGTGACAGCAAGAATACACCCACGATGCCAATCCGAAACCACTTTTTATTCATTGGTCACTAGTTCTTAGTCAATAGTCAACCTTTTGCAAAAGTGATATTCCAATATTTGGAACCACAGATGAACACAGGTTAACACAGATAAATCAACTCCTGACTTGCACGCAACTTGCACTCCACTTTGGGGGTTCGGTCAAATCTAGAAAAATCTGGGCGAGAGTTCAACTCTCGCCCAGATTTTTACAGGTTTAATGGGCATACAGCCCCTACAAAGCCTAATTTATTTAGCGTTTTGCTGCTGTGACCAAATGCGTGTTGGTAATCCCCAAACGTAAATAAAACCTTCTGCTGCCTTATGGTCAAATGTATCTTCAGCACCGTAGGTTGCCAAGTCAGGGGTGTAGAGGGAATTTTCTGAAATACGCCCAACTATGGTAGCGTTGCCTTTGAATAGTTTCACCCGCACAGTTCCAGACACTTGCTCTTGTGTCTTTTGAATAAAGGCATCGAGTGCACCTTTTAAGGGACTGTACCACAGACCGTTGTAAATTAATTGGCTGTAAGTCTCCTCAATTCCACGCTTATAGTGGCTAATATCTGCTGTCAAAGTCAGGCTTTCTAAATCACGGTGTGCCTGAATTAACACGAGCAAAGCGGGAGTTTCATAAATTTCCCGCGATTTGATACCTACCAAGCGGTTTTCTACCATGTCGATGCGTCCAACACCGTGATTCCCAACTACCTGGTTGAGTTGTTGAATCAAATCAACTGGGTTGATGAATTCGCCATTCAGAGTGGTAGGAACTCCTCTGGAAAATCCAATTTCAACATACTCTGGTTTGTCGGGAGTGTCGGCGATCGCCTTCGTCATCAAATAAATTTCTTCTGGTGGTTCCACATTCGGGTCTTCCAGAGGACCTGCTTCAATACTCCGACCGAGCAAGTTACGATCAATGCTGTAGGGAGACTTTTTCTTCACTGGCGAGGGAATGCCATACCGTTCCCCGTAGGCGATAGTTTCCTCGCGACTCATTCCCCATTCTCGCGCTGGGGCAAGAATTTTGAGATTGGGGTTAAGCGCGGCAGCTGAGACATCAAAACGTACTTGGTCATTTCCCTTACCAGTGCATCCGTGGGCGATCGCATCAGCACCATATTTTTCTGCCGCTTCGACTAATGCTTTGGTAATCAACGGACGAGCAAGGGCAGTACTTAAAGGATAGCGATTTTCATAAAGAGCGTTTGCTTGAATTGCGCGAAAAGCGTAGTCTTTCACAAAGTCTTCTTTAACATCCACCACCAGCGATTCACTGGCACCCGATTTCAGGGCTTTTTCTCTGACAGGTTCTAATTCATCCCCCTGTCCTAAATCTGCTGCTAAGGTGATCACTTCTTCCACACCCCATTCATGCTTGAGGTAAGGAATGCACACAGAGGTATCTACACCACCAGAATAAGCCAAAACAACTTTTTTCGCGCGACCCATTTGTCTCTCCAATAGCAAAACTCAACAATGAGTCATTACTATCTAACCTATTTACGTTTATTTTTCAACTAAATGACATTATCATAATGTGTCTATATTTTCAATAATTTAGATCAATCTGTGATGTGATCCAAATCATTTATTGTCATTATTTCTTTTCTAGGGATAGCATTGAAATTAAATCTTGCTTGAACAAAGGATGAATTGGCATTACTGCTAAAGACTTGGGGTGAGTGAGTTGTAAAGTTATCTGATTGATCCCAAAAGTTTGCTCTAGATGAGTTTGTAGTTGCCCAAGTAGGCGATCGCGTTGTTCAACCGTCGCACAATCCACACTCAGATGAGCACAAAGCATGATCTGTTCTCTGCTTATTCTCCAAATATAGAGTTTTTCCACCTGCAAAACATCAGGAAAAGATTTCAGAAAAACTTCTACATCAGCAGGGTTAATAGATTTTGGTGCATACTCCAAAAGAATTGAGAGACTTTCTTGGACAAGTGGCAAAGCACTTAAGATCATAAAGCCTGCAACTACTAAGCTAATAGCTGTATCTGCCCATAACCAATTCCAGAAGTGAATCACAATAGCAGCAACCATCACACCCACAGAACTCGCAGTATCAGCGATAATATGAAGCACAGCACCCCGTAGATTGAGATCATCGTGAGAGTGGGGATGCAGCAAAGTTATATTGAGCAAATTGATGATTAAACCTAACATGGCTACCGCTAACATGGGCAAGCCTGAAATTTCTTGTGGACTTTGAAAGCGGTGAATTGCTTCCCAACAAATGAAAATAGCAATCACAAGCAAACTTAACCCATTTACCAAAGCCGCCATAATTTCAATACGGCGATGTCCAAATGTTGCCCTCGCAGCTGCAGGTTGCTGTACTAACCAACTGGCAAACAGCGATATTCCCAAAGCCACTATGTCACAAAGAATATGTTCTGCATCTGCCCGTAGAGATAAACTTCCACTCCACAAACCGACACTCCACTCAGCAACAAAAAACCCAGCAAGTAAACAAACAGTGATTGATAAAAGCTGAGTTTTTCGACTGTTTTGATTTGTTTTGACCGAATTATCTAAACACCTACAGTTGCAATCTTGCTCTAAAAGCATGACCCAAATAACTCCATGTAAATGAGATTTTTAGCATTAATAATATCCACAAATTAGCTTACCGTGGGCATCATTAAACAACTGACGTTTTGTATTGCAGTACGTTTCCTGTGGTGTATTAAATAGCACATTTTTTGTTTAACTCAATTTCACAATGACTTTACGACTGCTTTATAACAAATTTATTACGACTTTCCTAATTATTACGTACTATGAATTAAGACAAATTATTTGTTTATACTCAGTGTCCTATTAACATAGAATATACGGTAAATTATGCTCCGTTCACACATCAAATGGTTTATACCAGTAGCTTTAGCTTTCAGTGGTTTCGGGTTAAATGTGCAAAGGGCGAGCGCACAGGCTACCTATAATACCTATGAATTTACTACTAACTATAAGACATCAGTCGAGATTAACCCGTTCCTACCAGAACAGAACATTCTCAGGGCAACCATCACAGGGGAAAATGCTGATGCTCCTTACGGATTGACTAAATTTATTAGCAATACTTATGGACAATCTGAGTCTCGTGGAGCCAACACATTTACCAGATTCAATTCAGATCCAACCGTATTTGGCATAGAAGGCAAAACACTTGGCGACATATACTACGGTGATGGTGCCAATAAGTTATTTGGACTAGCGAATGACAGCGCTGAAATTAACCCGATCGCAGGCACAATTAAAGGTAGTGGTACTATAACTATTACCAATGGAACGGGCATATTCCAAAACGCTACAGGCAAAATAGATTTTACTGAGGAGGACGCACTTGCTCCCCCAGGGGTTCCTTCTATTGGTAACGCTATCCTGAAATTCTCCTTGCGGACTCCTCGGGCGGTTCCAGAACCAACAGCCACTCCAGCACTAATCGGCTTGGGTGTACTTGGAGCAGGTTTTTTGTTGCGCAAACACCATCGTAAAAAGACTTTCAACTAAAAAAGCTGCAAGTTGTAGCACCATAAAATTCATTGAAACCACCTCAAAACCGAGAAGGACTGAGGTGGTTTCGCTTTAGGGAACAGTGCTGTAGTCGTTATTGTCCTATCCTGGAGGTAGACGAGCACGCTCGTTTTCTTATTTTGAACTTTGAACTTTGAGAGAAGTCAGAGCGCCGGCTTCCGGCGATCTGAACTTCGGTGATTTTGAATTATTTACTGTTGTGGGTGAGACTGTGTTTTTTAGTGTTGTTATTCCGACTTACAATCGTAAGCCAATTTTGGAAAAGTGTCTTAGGGCTTTGGAGACGCAGCAACTGAGTGCGTCAAGTTCAATGACTGGTTACGAAATTGTCTTGGTGGACGATGGATCTGATGATGGCACGTTAGAGTGGTTGAAAGCGCACAAAGGCGAATTTCCCCATGTGAAAACGTTTCATCAAAACCACGCAGGACCAGCAGCCGCCCGAAATTTGGGAGTAGAAAAGGCATTAGGGGACACTATTATTTTTGTTGATAGTGATTTAGTTGTTACGAAGAATTTCCTGCAAGCCCATGAATCGGCACTGGTGGAAGGAAAGGAGAAATTGGGGAGCGATCGCTTCTTTACCTATGGTGCAGTCATTAATACTTGTAATTTTGACAACCCCACTTCTGAACCGTACAAAATAACAGATTTTTCCGCAGCTTTTTTTGCCACAGGAAATGTAGCCATCCCCAAGCATTGGTTAGAGAAAGCTGGACTTTTTGACACTGGTTTTCAACTTTATGGTTGGGAAGATTTAGAGCTGGGTGTTAGACTCAAAAGTCTTGGGTTAAAACTTATCAAATGTCCAGATGCTGTTGGCTATCACTGGCATCCACCCTTTAACTTACAACAAGTGCCCAACTTGATTGACAAAGAAATTCAGCGTGGACGCATGGGAGTGTTGTTTTATCAAAAGCATCCTACTTGGGAAGTGCGAATGATGATTCAAATGACTTGGTTACATCGCTTACTTTGGGGAATTTTATCATTGAATGGCATCCTCAACGAACGTACAATGGCACCATTTTTGCAATGGCTAATTGATTTAGGAAAACCACAGTTAGCTTTAGAAGCTGCTCGAATTTTTCTTAACTGGTACAACGTCAAGGGTGTTTATCAAGCTTATTCCCAAATGCAAAAGGCAACTTGAAAAGAAACTCTGGGACATCGGCTTTGTGCTTGTACAGATGTAGTAATTTCCTCTTTTAAATGTCGTATTTTCTCAACTTTTTTAATTTTCCAATAGCTGGCACAACTATGTTACCTTAGTATGGTTAATTAATCTCGCACATTCAGGAGTACGTCGGGTGTTTCCTGGTTTTGGAAATACGCCTGAATGGAGGTTTAACCCGAATAGGAGTAAAAAAGATGGCTGTTGTTTCATTGGCTCAAATGATGGAGTCTGGGGTTCACTTTGGGCATCAAACCCGCAGATGGAACCCGAAAATGTCTCCATACATTTACACTGCTCGTAATGGAGTACACATCATCGACTTGGTGCAGACTGCCCAGTTGATGGAAGAAGCTTATGCGTACATGAGGTCACAAGCTGAGGCTGGCAAGAAATTCTTGTTTGTTGGTACCAAGCGCCAAGCAGCAGGAATCGTTGCCCAAGAAGCCGCCCGTTGTGGTTCTTACTACATTAACCAGCGTTGGTTGGGTGGAATGCTCACTAACTGGGCAACTATCAAAACCCGCGTAGATCGCCTCAAAGATTTGGAACGTCGGGAAGAAAATGGCGCTCTCGATTTGCTGCCAAAAAAAGAAGCCTCAATGTTACGTCGGGAAATGACGAAGCTTCAGAAATACCTGGGTGGAATTAAAGCTATGCGCAAAGTACCCGATGTGGTCGTGATTGTAGACCAACGGCGGGAGTATAACGCAGTCCAAGAATGCCAAAAGTTGTCAATTCCGATTGTGTCCATGCTGGATACTAATTGTGACCCAGATGTGGTTGATATTCCCATCCCAGCAAATGATGACGCCATCCGGTCAATTAAGTTGATTGTAGGCAAATTGGCGGACGCCATTTATGAAGGTCGTCACGGTCAATTGGATTCAGAAGATTACGAAGATTACGACGGCGCAGAGGAAGACTACGACTACGAGGAAGGTGAAGGCGATTACTCTGGCTTGGGAATTCCCAACGACGAAGAAGAAGAATAATTGCCTGCTGAGTTTTGAGTGTGAGTGCCGAGTGCCGAGTAAAATAATAGTACTCGGTACTTAGTGGTACTTTCTATTTATGAGTTTCTAGCTGTAGGTATAATCCTAAGTTAGTGCTAAATTGTGAGGCAGTTGCTCGACTAGGGTTCCCCGGCATAAGCAAACTGCCGTTCGCCGTAAGGCGTGCGCTCTGCGCACACCCGGAGGGTGAGTTCTTTTGATTGAGTACTCACAACTCATGGCTCAGGACTTTGTTAAAATTCAGAACTCAAGATTTTATTTGAGAATAATTAAAACTGTCAATGAAGTAGGAATTAAGGCAACATGGCGGAAATATCTGCAAAACTCGTCCAAGAGCTACGTCAGACAACCGGTGCTGGTATGATGGACTGCAAGAAGGCACTAAAAGAAACTGACGGTGACATACAAAAAGCCATTGAGTGGCTGCGACAAAAGGGCATCGCTAAAGCCGATAAGGGCGCAGGACGTATTGCGGCAGAAGGTTTGGTGGATACATACATTCAACCCGGAGGTGAGGTTGGTGTACTCATAGAAGTCAACTGCCAAACTGATTTTGTTGCCCGTAACGAAGCTTTCAAAGCCCTGGTTCAAAATCTGGCGAAGCAAGCAACGACTGCTGAAAATGTTGAGGCAATGCTTGCTCAACCTTACATTGAAGATGAAAGTGTTAACGTAGAAGATTTCATCAAGCAAATGAGTGGTCAACTTGGTGAAAATATCCAACTGCGTCGCTTCGCCAAATATGCACTCTCCACAGGCACAAAAGGGATAGTAGACAGCTACATCCACACTGGTGGTCGGGTTGGTGTGTTAGTCGAACTAAACAATCAAAACGATTCAGTGAGCGATCGTAGCGAGTTTCAAACTCTCACGCGGAGTGTAGCCATGCAAGTTGCGGCTTGCCCAAACGTTGAGTACGTGAACGTAGACGAAATTCCCGCTGAGGTTGCCCAAAAAGAAAAGGATATTGAAATGGGGCGGGATGACTTGGCAAACAAGCCACAGAACATCAAAGAAAAGATTGTTCAAGGACGAATTGAAAAACGTCTACAAGAAATGAGTTTGCTAGATCAACCTTATATTCGCGATCAGAGTATCACGGTAGAAGAATTGATTAAGCAAAACGCGTCAAAACTAGGCGATAGTGTTCAAGTTCGTCGCTTCATTCGCTATATCCTCGGGGAAGGCATTGAAAAGCAAGAAAGTAACTTTGCAGAAGAAGTAGCAGCACAAATGGGCAGCAAATAATTGAGTCATTTATCATTAGTTATCGGCAAAAGATAGGTGACACAAGACTATTTAACTTAACAGGTCAAGCAAGTTTAGCTGACCTGTTTTTCATTCAAACTCAACGAGATATCAGGTTTTCAACACATTGAGTCAACGTTACTATAGATTAAAGTGTGTATCTTAGTCTCAATCCAAAATTCATATCCAAAAACCCAAAATTCCAAAGTTCTTTGGGTGATTTTTGAAAAATTATAAATACATTTGTACCATAATAAGGTTCAGATGCATGATAGCAAGAAGATATGGCGAAAGCAATCGAGCAAATTGAACGAGAGATATTAGCATTAGAGGAAGCAATACAGGCGATCGCAAAAGAACTCCGAAGCGCCTACATAAATTATCTCGCTGCCTTGGGTCAAACTGTACAGAGGCAGTTGATTCTGGCGACTTATCATTTGTGTACCCAAGGGTATCCTGAAACTTTTTTGAGTTTGTCATTGAATCAGCGACAACAATTGCAACAAGCTATTCGTAAGTTGGGTCAACAAACAGCCCAGCAGTTGCAAGCCCTTCTCAAGACGGAACAAGAGGAACAACACAACGAAGACGAGGAAATTGATGAGGATAAGCAAACAGATCAACCCTCGTCTTATACTCCCGTAACTCTACCCACTTCTCCCACTTCCCTAACTCCCCTAACCACTTCACCAACTTCCCCAACTCCCCCAACTTCCCTAACTCCCCCAACTTCCCTAACCTCCTCAACTCCCCCAACTTCCCTAACCCCCTCAACTTTGTTCTCTTTATCCTCGCTGCAAAGCGTGTCGTCTTTTCCAAACACCTCTAACCCTGTAGAACTAGTAAAATGGCAACAGAATATAGAGAGACTCACACAAGAAAAGCTCAAAAGAGTTTCTCGTGAGGCTAATCTTCGCTTACAAAAAGCAGGGATTTTACCTAAAAAATTACCAGAACCGATTTTAGAAGCAGCTACAGCAGCTGCATCAGAAGCTTCTGGTGAAGTGATGCCAGGGCCACCCAATCTACTAAACTTGGTTGTTGAAATTGACAATGAACCGCAATCAGAAGACTCTAATTTGACACAAATCATGGCTCTTAATCTGCGGCTTGGGGAAATTGAGTTTGCTGATCCGACACTCTCGTCTTATCGCAAGCAGATTCACAGTGTCTTACTTCAGCTTCGTAGACGAGGACAGGAGTATCACAAAAAACAGCGGGAACGTTCAGTTGCCCAAGCTGAAGCAGCATGGCGTGCTATTTGGTCTGAGGATTAATGATCTGTTCTTTGTCCGAAGTCAAATGACAAATGACTAATGACTACTGACTAATGAGTAATGACTACTGACAAACCAGATTGGATACGATTACAGAAAGCTTTGGCAATAGAAGCAGAAAAAGGCTTTGCTGATTTACTGGGTAAACAATACCGCTTCAGTGAGTTTCTTACCCTGACTTTTGGCAAATTCCCCATAGACTTACCTGGTATTGAACGTCGTCGCTGGCAAGAATTGGCAGCTGAATTTGCTAATTATCCCAATCTGGAACTGGAAGATAGACAACACTTAGTCGCAGAAACTCGTAGATATCTGTACCAAGTTCAGCAAGTGGTTGAAGGAGAAGGGGAAGCAGGGAAAGCCAGGGAAGCAGAACAGCAGGGGAGTTGGAGAGCAAAAGAAAATTCTTCTGGATATTCCCCACTCTCAAAATCTCCAATTGTTGGTGAAGTCAGTCGGAACCTTGCTCCCAATCTAGACCAAAAGCTGAGTGACTTACCAGAAATAGGCATTAGAAAATCTGCTAATTTAGCACGTCTTGGTTTATACACTGTACGCGACTTACTTTACTATTATCCTCGTGACCATATTGACTATGCTCGTCAGGTGAATATTCAAGAGTTGGTGGCGGGGGAGACGGTGACAATAGTCGCAACAGTAAAGCGCTGTAACTGCTTTACAACTCCCAAAAACAACAAATTGACGATTTTAGAAGTGCTGCTGCGTGATCAGACGGGTCAGCTCAAAATCAGCCGATTTTTTGCTGGTACACGCTATAGCAGTCGTGCTTGGCAGGAAAGTTTTAAGCGTCGCTACCCGAATGGCAGTATTGTAGCAGCATGCGGGTTGGTGAAAGAAAGTAAATATGGTCTCACGTTGGAAGACCCAGAATTGGAGGTTTTGGGACATGCAGGAGATACAATTGAGTCTTTAATAATTGGTAGGATAGTCCCTATTTATCCACTGACAGAGGGAGTGGGGGCGGATTTGGTACGACAAGCAGTTATTGCTGCTTTACCTGCCACTGTCCATCTCAAAGATCCACTGCCTAGCGGTCTGCGAGATAAGTATAATTTGATGGAATTGAAGGAAGCAATTCATAATATCCACTTTCCTCCAGACAGCGATAGTTTGCAAGCTGCCCGTCGCCGCCTCGTTTTCGATGAATTTTTCTACCTGCAACTTGGGTTACTCCAACGTCAACAGAAAGCCAAGGAAACTCAAACCAGTGCGATTCTTGCCCCAAAAGGTCAATTACTGGAAAAATTCTCCGAAATACTGCCGTTTAAACTGACTAACGCACAGCAACGAGTCATTAACGAAATTCTCAACGACTTGCAAAAACCTGCACCGATGAATCGTTTGGTGCAAGGGGATGTGGGTTCTGGTAAAACTGTTGTTGCTGTAATTGCTATCCTTGCTGCTCTTCAATCTGGGTATCAAGCAGCACTGATGGCTCCCACAGAGGTTTTGGCAGAACAGCATTATCGCAAGTTAGTGAGTTGGTTTAACCTCCTGCATTTACCAGTGGAATTACTGACAGGTTCTACTAAGATTGCCAAAAGACGACAAATTCACGCCCAGTTAGAAACGGGTGAATTGCCGCTTTTAGTGGGAACTCATGCCTTAATTCAAGACCCTGTCAACTTTATGCGATTGGGTTTAGTTGTGATAGATGAGCAACACCGTTTTGGGGTGGAACAACGGGCGCGTTTGCAACAAAAAGGCGAGCAACCTCATGTATTAACTATGACGGCAACTCCGATTCCTCGAACTTTAGCGCTGACAATACACGGGGATTTGGATGTGAGTCAGATTGATGAATTACCACCAGGAAGGCAAACGATTCAGACGACTGTGCTCATAAATCAGCAACGTAGCCATGCTTATGAGCTTATTCGCCGGGAAATTGCCCAAGGACGACAAACTTATGTGGTTTTGCCATTGGTGGAAGAATCAGAAAAGTTGGATTTGCGATCGGCAGTAGAAGAGCATAAAAAGTTACAGGAAAGCATCTTTCCAGAGTTTCAGGTGGGGCTGCTTCATGGTCGGATGAGTTCAGCGGAAAAGGACGAAGCTATTACGAAGTTCCGCGATAACGAAACTCAAATTTTGGTTTCTACGACTGTTGTAGAGGTTGGAGTCGATGTGCCGAATGCAACAGTTATGCTCATTGAAAATGCAGAGAGGTTTGGCTTATCTCAGTTGCACCAACTCCGGGGACGTGTTGGTCGAGGTGCGGCTAAGTCCTATTGTCTTTTACTGAGTAGTTCCAAAAGTTCAGATGCACAGCAACGTCTGAGGGTTTTAGAACAATCTCAGGATGGCTTTTTCATCTCGGAAATGGATATGCGTTTTCGTGGTCCTGGGCAAGTTTTGGGGACTCGTCAATCAGGTATACCAGATTTTACTTTGGCGAGCTTGGTGGAAGATGAAGAAGTGTTAATTTTGGCGCGACAAGCCGCTGAGAAGGTGATAGAGATAGATCCAACTTTGGAACGTTGGTATTTGATGAAGGAAGAGTTGAAGTATCGGTATGAGCGGTTAATGGGTGGAGCGATTTTGACATGATTGATCATGATCGCTTGTTTAAGGAACTGCTGACCACATTTTTTGTGGAATTTTTAGAGCTATTTTTCCCCGAAGTTATTGCTTATTTAGAATCTGATTGTTTAGAATTTTTGGACAAGGAAATTTTTACTGATATCACTGCAGGTGAGCAGTATGAAGCTGATTTAGTCGTTAAGGCTCGATTTAGAGAGCAAGAGTCATTTTTTCTGATTCATGACGCATTGTCAAGGCACGTTTCGGGTAAGAAGCTTCTTACCCGAAAGCTGCCGCCCCTAAAAAATTGGGCAGCCTTTGTCTGTTGATCTGTGGGGCAAGACGCGTACTCGTTGTAATAAGGCTGCCCAATTTTTTTACGTGTAAGACCCCCGTATAGAAAACCAAGCTTATTCACAAGCAGATTTTGGGCGACGAATGTTTCGTTATTTTGCTCGATTGTTTGAAAAATTTGCGCTTCCTGTGTACCCAATTGTCATTTTTTCCTTTGATTCTCCACGTACGCCTCAACCAAGTGTATATAGAGTGGAATTTCCCGACAAAGTCGTTTTAGAACTTAATTACGCAGTATTACAGTTAAATCGTTTAAATTGGCGAAATTTCTTGCGACAAGAAAATCCCGTAGCCAGTGCGCTTATGGCTAAAATGAACATAGCCCCAGAAGAACGCCCTAGAGTTAAGTCGGAATGTTTGCGGCTGTTAGCTACTTTGCGACTTGATCCTGCACGGACAAAAATGATTTCTGGATTTATTGATACTTACCTAAAGCTAAATGCTCAAGAGGAAGAGATTTTTAAAACAGAGATTGCGAAGTTTGAACCAGTTCAACAGGAGGTTGTTATGGAAATTGTCACTGGCTGGATGGAAGAAGGGATACGACGAGGAAGACAACAAGGTAGACAGGAAGGAAGGCAAGAAGGTAGACAGGAAGGTAGACAGGAAGGTAGACAGGAAGGTAGGCAGGAAGGTAGACAGGAAGGTAGACAGGAAGGTAGACAGGAAGGTAGACAGGAAGGAGAACTGGCAGTCATTATGCGCCTACTCAACCGGCGAATTGGTATAGTTGAGCCTGAGTTACAAGAACGTATTCGTCAACTCAGGCTCAATCAATTAGAAGATTTAGCTGAGGTGTTGTTGGATTTCTCCACCGCAGAAGATTTAATTGCTTGGCTGAATAAACAACAGGGGTAGAAACCATCACGCGTCTACCCCTGTAGTGAAAATTGGTAAAAGCTCGTTAAGCTTAAAGAAACTCAATAGTATCAACGAAACCTAAAACATTCTGCTTGATATCCTCAGCTTCCTGTTCAAGAGAACTTGGTTTTTCTTTGTCAAAAAAGCTGTGCTGACTGCTGACGATATACAAAAGATCACCATAGCTAAATGCTAAAACACCACGGTATGCATTCAACTTAGTTGCAGTACCGTTGTTTCCTGTTTTCGTAACTGTTGAACCTTGGGGCATATCAACTAATACGAAGTAAGCCCCTTCTAAGATGTCTTCCAGATATTCAGTATGCTTTACCTGAGAATCTGGTAAATTAGCAACAATTGTTTGAGGCACATACTTACTCAGGAGAAATGAACGCAGATATTCTTGGTGTCCCACAGAATCCATTTCCTCAGTCTGTTTTGAGGAGATAGGAAAGTAATCGATTCTTAACAATCTGCCAGAATCATCAGAAAAGCTGACTGAGCTTTCTTGAGTTTCAACTCTACCACCTTGTTCAGAATTTACAGGAATTAGAACGATAAAATTACCTGAGGGTGATTCATAGACGTTTGGGTTTAAGTCTTCGTCAAATCCTGTCTCATCCTCGTCTTCTAGCAAGTCTTCATCTTCTATCTCTTCAAAGGCGGCGATCACCTCATCTATCACTTCTTTCGCATCTTTATCGTTAATTCCCAAAGCTTCTTGGAGCTTTTTGAGTAAAGTCGTTTTTCCTTTGGGTATACGCACTTCCTCTTCGTCTACAAGTACGCTGACTCCCGCAGCATAAGCATCTAGTACTAACTCGCCTGTCAGAGAACCTTTTGCACTGTTAAATAGTGCTCCTATCTGACTTTCTTCTGCAATGGCTACGACTTTATCCAGCGTTTCTAATAATTCATCATCTGAGTATTCCTCAAAAATCTCAAGTCCCCAGAGGATATCCGCCAAAAGATCTGGATCTAGTTCTTCTAATGAAGAATCAGCAGCAGCTGTGACAACCGCGATCGCCGCAACTGCTTCTTCTGGACTGATTGATTCTTGTAATGTTTTTTTTGAGTTAAAAAACTTGTCGTACTTGCCCACGACTGCTCCTTCCTAAAATGGTTCGCTAGTGATAACACAAATCTAGTATCAATGGGTAGTTTAGCAATCAGTGAGTCTCCTGTTGTTCTATTTTCACAAAAAGGTTTTTTATGAGGTGTACTCAAACGCTAAATCAGAACTACTATATCTCAACCGCCAATGTAGATTTAACCTTTGCAAAATTTATATTTTTACTCTTGTAGTAGTCTGTCAAGGTAACGCCTGCTGAGTTAACATTCTCCGCGTCCTTGTCTCACCGTGTCCCCGTGTCAGCCTCAACCCGTCAATTTTGAGTTGACGAACTAAAGCGAGTAAAACGCATTCTTATCTTATATCAAGTTACTGCTCTGCGGACTTTATCGCCTGTGTGAACTTCTACCACATCTTAATTGCGTTAGCTGATAGATATAAACGCAAATCTGTTTTGCAAAATCTAAAGAAACTATAAAATCGTCTACGATTGAATGTGATATACCTTACGTAGAGGCAAGCAATCGTCGTCGAACAATCAGGGCATCAAAATCAGGAGGTCAATACAGATGGATACAGTAGCAAAAGAGACTTTATTGCACTCATCCTCCAAAGAGCGATCGCTCGTCCTGTGGTTTGATGAGGTGGGCATTACCGACATACCGATAGTTGGTGGGAAGAATGCATCTTTAGGTGAGATGATTCAACAATTGACACCAAAAGGCATTAATGTTCCGATTGGGTTTGCGACTACAGCTTACGCTTATCGCTATTTTATTGAAGGTGCTGGGCTAGAAGAAAAACTGCGCAAACTGTTTTCTGACTTGGATGTAGAAGATGTAAAAAATTTACGAGAACGTGCGAAAAAGGCGCGATCGCTCCTGTTACACACACCCTTTCCAAAAGAGCTAAGGGAGGCGATTGTTAAAGGATACCAAACTTTGTGTGAGCGATACAACCCAGACACAGACGTAGCAGTGCGCTCAAGTGCTACCGCAGAAGACCTCCCCGACGCCAGTTTTGCCGGACAGCAAGAAAGTTACCTCAACGTGACTGGTATAGAAAGTGTTTTGGGCGCTTGTCACAAATGCTTTGCTTCCATATTTACAGACAGGGCAATTTCCTACCGCCACACCAAGGGATTTGACCACTTCAGTGTAGCCCTCGCTGTTGGCGTGCAAAAAATGGTACGTTCCGATTTAGCATCTTCTGGAGTCATGTTCTCCATTGAAACAGAAACAGGTTTCAAGGATGCTGCACTGATTAGCGCGGCATACGGTTTAGGAGAAAACGTTGTCCAAGGATCTGTCAACCCAGACGAATACTACGTTTTTAAACCAACTCTTAAAGAAAATTTTCGCCCAATTGTCGATAAAAAATTGGGTAGTAAAGAATTAAGAATGATTTATGATGACGGCTCGAAATTTACGAAAAACGTCCTAGTTCCTGAAAGTGAAAGAGGCAAATTCGCTCTGACTGATGATGAGATTTTACAACTAGCTCGTTGGGCGTGTTTGATTGAAGAGCATTATTCCACAGTCAACGACACTTACACCCCAATGGACATCGAATGGGCGAAAGATGGTATTACCAACGAATTGTTTGTTGTGCAAGCCCGTCCAGAAACTGTGCAGTCTCAGAAGACGGAGAATGTATTGCGGACTTATCGCTTCTTAAAGACAGATCAGGCAGATGAGAAAGCAAAATCCTCCTCATCACCCGATATTCTACTCACCGGACGTGCGATTGGGGAAGCCATCAGTCAAGGTAAAGCGCACCTGATTACAGATGTGCATAAAATCGAACAGTTCAAAGCAGGGGAAATCTTGGTCACAGATAGAACTGACCCCGACTGGGAACCGATAATGAAAAGAGCAAGTGCGATTATCACCAACCAAGGTGGACGCACCTGTCACGCGGCGATTATTGCGCGAGAATTGGGTGTACCTGCAATTGTGGGATGTGGTAACGCTACAAAAATTCTGAAAAATGGTCAAGAAATCACGATTTCTTGCGCGGAAGGGGAAGAAGGACGAGTTTATGCTGGGTTATTGCCCTTTGAAGTCGAAGAAGTTCCCCTTGAAGACTTACCCCGCACCCGTACCCAGATTCTCATGAATGTGGGTAACCCTTCAGAAGCATTCAGTTTGTCTGCGATCCCCAATGATGGGGTTGGTTTGGCGAGAACTGAGTTTATCATCGCCAATCATATCCAAACTCATCCAATGGCGCTGATTCATCATGACGAAATAAATGATCAATATGTCAAAGCTAAAATTTCTGAAATCACTGCACTTTATGACGACAAACCCCAGTATTTTGTTGAAAAATTAGCTCAAGGTATTGGTAGAATTGCTGCGGCGTTTTATCCCAAACCAGTTGTCGTCAGGATGTCCGATTTTAAGAGTAACGAGTACGCGAACTTGTTGGGTGGTAGACAGTTTGAACCTGAAGAAGAAAATCCGATGCTGGGGTGGCGAGGCGCAGCGCGTTACTATGATCAAGGTTACAGAGAAGCTTTTGCTCTAGAATGTCACGCCCTCAAGCGAGTTAGGGATGAAATGGGGTTGACAAATGTGATCGTAATGATTCCGTTTTGTCGTACTCCCGATGAAGGGCGTCTCGTTTTGGCAGAAATGGCAAAAAATGGTTTGCAGCAGGGTGTGAATGACTTGCAAGTTTATGTGATGTGCGAGTTACCCAGCAACGTCATGCTGGCTGATGAGTTTGCAGAAGTTTTTGACGGATTCTCAATTGGTTCCAATGACTTAACTCAATTGACACTTGGGTTAGATAGAGATTCCGGGTTAGTGGCGCGGTTATTTGATGAACGCAGTGAGAGTGTTAAGCGGATGGTGAAGTTGGCGATCGCCGCTGCCAAAAAGCACAATCGTAAAATCGGCATTTGTGGACAAGCACCCAGCGATTACCCGGAGTTTGCCCAGTTCTTAGTTGAACAGGGGATTGACTCTATGAGTCTCAATCCGGATTCGGTTTTAAAAACCATGTTGGAGGTGGCTAAAGTCGAACAGCGATCGTAAACCTCACCCTGCCCTGTCGGGCATCCCTCTCCTTAGTAAGGAGAGGGAAAGATTTTAGCGCAGCTAAAAGCGAGGGTGAGGTTTTGAGCGTTCCGGTGTGTACATCGTAGTTAGTAAGGAGAGGGGAAAAGGGAGAGAAAGAGGTGAAATCTGAGAGGAATGTACACATTTGATATACTCCTACCTCATCCGTTTTTGACCTCAGATCTTGCACCTCGACCTGAGTACGCCTTGAACTGAAGTTCAAGGCTAATAAGCCAAGTCCGTTAAAACGGACTGAAAGACTAACAAGAGTCCGTTTTAACGGAATTCATGAAAACTTTCCTTGTGCCTTTGTTGCTAACATCAGTTATCTTTAGTTAAAAGTTTAGCAGAATGATCATAGCGGTTCTCACTTCGGTGCAATACAGTCGTCACCTCACCCCGCATTTGACTCTCGCAAACGCTCCCCTCTCCTTACCAAGGAGAGGGGCTGGGGGTGAGGTCGTTTTATCGTAACTAATTAGGCGAACTTGATATTACATTTAAACTTAGCCACCCCACACATCTACTTCACTGCAGCACAACTACTATTAGGTGCAGGCTGTTCCCGTTGTACACCAACCTTGGTAGGATCATAACCGACCAGCACCACCTGACCTTTTTCGTTATATATCCATCCTTGAACGGGTACTATCTTTTTGACAGTAGGCTGTTGAGATGGCTGCTTATAGGTTGTACTTGTTGAATTCACTGTCCTGGTGACAGGCTGAATTAAATCAACGCGCACATTGTCACTACTGAGGACTTTTTGGGGATCAGTTGGAAGTCCGCCACGTCCTGTGATCGTAAAGCTACTACCAAAACCTTTGGAACAGGGATTTTGGGCAACCTGCTGAGCGGGGTCGATGACAGCTTCTGACAATTCAAATAATCCACGAGTGGGGTCAGTTAGCTGTGTGTTAAATTGCACAATTCCATTGAACTGCGGACCTGCTTCAGAAGTGGCTGAGATGACGCTGTCTGGTGAAAGAAATCTGCCGCCGGTGGTTGTTATGAAGATATTGCCTCCATAACCTTGTTCAGCATTGGCGGTAATTTTGCTATTTTCTAAGGCTACCAAGTTACCAGTGTTGATGGTAATGTTGCCTCCCGTTGCTGTACCTGTGGCGTTAGTAGTGATGCTGCTCTTGCGGCGCAAGATTAAGTCGCCTGAATTCAGGGTAATGTTGCCCTCTCCCCCATTTGTGTTGGCGGTAATTAATGCCTGGTTGTCTAATCGGATGTCCTTAGCAGTTGTGATGTTGATGTTACCTGCAGCGCCAGTGCCAGTGTTAGTGTTAGTGGTAGAGATTCTACCGCCATTGGTTAGAGAGAGCGATCGCGCATTAATATCAATCCCACCTGCATTACCCACAGCCCCAGTGTTAACATTACTGAAGATGCCACTGCGGGTACCATCATTGACTCCTGTAATTGTGATGCCGTTGCGAATATCAAGCTTTACCTTTCCGGCATTCCCTTGTCCAAAAGTGCTGGTAGAAAGTAGAGCGCCATCAGTGAGTGAGAGTTTGTCTGCGCTAATACGGATTTCTCCGCCATTACCTATGCCTGTGTCTTCCACCCTACTGAAAATGCCACTGGGATAATTGTCTTCGCCATCGCTACTTATTCCTGCAAACGAAACCTCACGAGCGGAAACGATAACATTACCTGCATCTCCTAGTCCACCAGTGCTGGCAGAAAGTTGAGCACCATTGGTGAGTGAGAGTTTGTCTGTGGTGATACTGATGTTTCCGCCATTGCGCTTGATTTGTTCAGCATCTACTTGGTTGACATCAGTTATGATCGAAGTGCCATCTCCTGCCAAGGAAACAGTATCCCTAGCATTAATCGTTATATTACCTCCATTTCCCTGTCCAGAAGTACTGGTAGACAGTCGAGCGCCATTGGTGAGTGAGAAGTTGTCTGTGGTAATCTCAACGCCACCCGCATTACCCACACCTCCGGTGTTGACATTATTGAAGATACCACTGCTGGTACCATCATTGACTCCCGCAATTGTAACGCCGTTGCGAATCTCAAGCTTTACCTTTCCGGCATTCCCTTGTCCAGAAGTACTGGCAGAAAGTCGAGCGCCATCAGTGAGTGAGAGTTTGTCTGCACTAATACGGATTTCTCCGCCATTACCTCTGCCTGTGTCTCTCACCGTACTGAAAACGCCACTGGGATAATTGTCTTCGCCATCAGTAGCTATTCCTGCAAACGAAATCTCACCAGCTGTGATAACGATATTGCCTGCATTCCCCTGTCCAGCAGTGCTGGCAACTACTTGAGCACCATTTGTGAGTGAGAGCTTGTCTGTGATGATGCTGATGTTTCCAGGACTAATGGCTTTTGTGGCATCTTCTCGTACAACGGCGGAGATACGAGTATTATTGCCCCCTAAGGAGAAGTTTCCTTCTAAGGAGGCATTACTGGCTTTGATAAACACGTTACCTGCACTTCCTTCACCAAGTGTATTCGTAGACACTACTGCGCCATTTTTGAGAGTTAGGTTCGTGGTTGTTAATTGAACGCCACCTGCGTTGCCTACACCTTTTTCTTCTACAGTGCTGGTAATTTCACCTCCATCAACCAAAACAGAACCTTTGGCATTAATTTCTACACTGCCTGCATTACCAAGACTGAAAGTTTTAGCACTGACAAAATTCCCATTGCCCAAAGTTAAGTCTTTTGTCGTGATTTGAACACTACCTGCATCACCCTTCTTAGCGCTAGGTTCCACACGAGAGCCAATGGCACTGTAAGCTCCACCGCTGTTTCGACCATCTACAGAGATGGTATCGCTGGCATTAATCTTGACGATACCACCATTTCCTGTGCCGAAGGTGCCACCAATAATTTGAGAGCCATTTTTGAGATCTAGAGAACCAGTGGTGATATTGATGTCACCTGCATTGCCCACACCTGTTGATTCTACGCTGCTCCTTATTGGACTGTTGTCCAAGGAAATGCTACCTTTGGCATTAATTGTCAAAATACCCCCATTGCCTGTGCCGGAGGTACCGGTACTCAACACAGCTCTATTCTTGAGAGTTAGATTTTGAGTCGTGATTTGAATGTTACCTGCGTTGCCCAAGCCTCCCTCTTGTACAAAATTAGCTACTCCGCTTCCATCTAAAGAAACAGTATCTTTTGCATCAATTTTAATATCGCCTGCTTGAGCGCCTGGTGTTCCTAAACCAGTTTGTATTCCTGCAAAAAGAAGACTTCCTCCCGAAAGCTCTAAATTTCTGGCATTCACTGCAATATTGCCGCCGCCACCTGCGCTAACGTAAGCGATCACACGATTAGTCAGCGAGACATCAGCACGTTGCACTCCCACAGGAAAACTCAAACTTCCATCACCATTAAGTCCCACCGTTCCCGCCGCAGATAATCCTCCTAACTCAACTCGTCCTGCTGGTGCGAACAGTATCCCGCCATTTAAGTTGACGTTACCGCCTACCAGTGCTACAGAGTTTCCTTGAGGAACCTCAAGACCAGCAGATTGACTTGTGATATTTTGAGGATTATTCCTAAATCCCAATCCAATCGGAACATTGATAGTTAACAAATGACAGTGGTGGATACAGTTCCATCAGAAGTTACTTGCTGTGCAACTGCAATGGCGAGTGGCGCAAGAGTTGCTAAGGTTGCTAGGGGTAAAGTTAACAGAAACAGGGATATCTTTTTCATACAATATGCATTTTATAAATAATTTTTCAACGGTGAGCGAAGTCGAACCGTTGACAAAGACTCTTATCAATCACAAGTTGACTCTAGGGGCACAAAGCAATACTGTACCCCTACATATGATTTTTCGTTCCAGAAGAATGAAAAGCACAACAGAACGAATCAAATTGTGGATGTAAGTATTTATAGCATCTTTAGTACGCGCTAATACTGAATTTTTTAATATTTTTGACGATGAACAACAGTGCCTTAACAAGGCTACAGAGTTCACAATAATGTATCTATCTCACTGCAGCACAACTACTATTAGGCGCAGGCTGTTCCCGTTGTACACCAGTCTTGGTAGGATCATAACCGACCAGCACCACCTGACCTTTTTCGTTATATATCCAACCTTGAGCGGGTACTATCTTTTTGACTCTTGGCTGTTGAGATGGCTGCTTATAGGTTGTACTTGTTGAATTTACTGTCCTGGTTATAGGCTGAATTAAATCAACGCGCACATTGTCACTACTGAGGACTTTTTGGGGGTCAGTTGGAAGTCCGCCACGTCCTGTGAGGGTAAACGTGCTACCAAAACCTTTGGCACATGGATTTTGGGCTATCTGCTGTGCGGGATCGATCACAGTTTCTGTCAATTCAAATAATCCACGGCTGGGGTCAACTTCTGGGGTATTAAATTGCACAATGCCATTGAACTGCGGACCAGCTTCAGAAATGGCTGAGATGACGCTGTCTGGGGAAAGAAATCTGCCGCCCTTTGTTGTGATGAAGATATTGCCACCATAACCTTGTTGGGCATTGGCGGTAATTTTGCTATTTTCCAGGGCTACCAAGTTGCCAGTGTTAATGCTGATGTTCCCTCCCGTTGCTGTTCCTGTGGCGTTGGTAGTGATGTTGCTGTTACGGCGCAAGATTAAGTCGCCTGAATTCAGGGTAATGTTGCCCTGTCCCCCATTTGTGTTCGCGTAAATAGATGCTTGGTTGTCCAGCCGAATGTCTTTGGCAGTGGTAACTTTTATATTGCCTGCTGCGCCAGTGCCAGTGTTACTGGTAGAGATTCTACTGTCATTGGTTAAAGAGAGCGATCGCGCGTTGATGTCAATACTACCTGCGTTCCCCACAGCCCCCGGATTCACACTACTAAAAACGGCACTCGGGAATCCGTTGTTATCCAAGCCATCAAAAGCGACATTACCAGTGGCATTAATGATGACATTCCCTGCATTTCCCTTTCCGAGGCTAGCAGTACTCACTTGACCACCATTATTCACCGAGAGCGATCCAATCCTGAATTCGATATTGCCTGCGTTACCGACACCACTCTTTTCCACCCTACTCGCGGCAGTACTGTTATCAAACAAGAGTGAGTCTGCCGTAATCGCGATATTTCCACCATTCCCCTGTCCAGCGTTGCTGGCTTTGAGTGCAGCTCCATTTTTTAAAGAAACCGACGGTGCCAAGATTTGGATATCGCTACCATTACCAACTGCCCCAGATTCTACATCAGTGAAAATACCACTGTCTTTTCCCACAAAAGAAATGGAGTCGGTAGCCCGTACAGATACAACTCCCGGATTTCCCTGTGCACCGGAATATAAACCAGCTTGTAGTTGTGCTGTATCCTTTAAAGAAATTTCTTTAGCGTCGAGCACAATATTACCAACATTGCCCTTCGCTGGCTGTCCTTGAAGGCTTCCCACATTATTTGTGATCAGGCTATTAGCAACAGAGATAGTATCTTGAGCCTGAATTGTGATATTGCCTGCATTCCCCTGCCCAGCACTGCTGCTATTTACTCCAGCGTCATTGGTTAAAGAAACCGATTGCCCCGAGATGTTGATATTGCCTGCATTACCTTCTGCTCCTATGCCTACGAGACTGAAAATACCACCTATGGAGTTACCGATTCTTCCATCAAAGGAGATTTTCCCACCTGCAGAAACAGTCACATTGCCTGCATTCCCCTGTCCGAAAGTGTTAGAGCTAAACTGAGAACCTCCTTTGAAAGAAATATCCTCCAAGACATTAATTTGAATATTTCCCGCATTGGCTAATCTACCAGCCTCTGCTCGTCCGAAGGTAGTGGTGAACAATGAAGCACCATTGGTTGCAGAGAGATTACGTGCTTTGATTGTAATATCACCACCAATGCCTGTACTGGTTTCATCTACAAAAGTACTTACTGAAGTGTTTGTCCCATCAAAGGAAACAGCAGCATTAGGAGCATCAATAACTATATTGCCTGCATTTCCTCTACCAAAGGTATTAGCTCCCAACTGGGAGCTACCACCTAGAGAAATAGATTCAGAAACTTTGAGTTGGATATTACCTGTATTCCCTTGTCCGAAAGTGGAAGTGGATATAGCGGCGTTGAATAAAGAGAGGGAGGGCGTATCGATTACAACGTCAGGACCATTGCCTGTACTTAATGAGCCAACAGAACCACCCACAGAAGCGAACCTATTCGCAGATTCGCCTGTTAAGGAGACTTTATCCTTAGCTGTGATAGTTATCTTTCCTGCATTTCCTTCTCCGTTAGTGCTAGAAAGTATATAAATATTGCCGTTTCCTTCCAGAGTTCCTGTGTTGATGACTATATTTCCTGCGTTTCCTGATTGTTTGATGTTGGAACTGTTCGAGCCAAAGCCTGTAAGGTTAAAGATTGCACTATAAGCACTAGTAGTTCCTTCAATTTTCACCCTATCTGTAGCATCAATTTTAATATCACCTGCTTGAGCGCCTGGTGTTCCTAATCCTGACTCTATCCCCGCAAAAAGACGACTTCCTCCCAAAAGGTCTAAATTCCGGGCATTAACTGCAATATTGCCTCCCCCGCCTCCCTGAACATAAGCGATCGCACGATTACTCAGCGACACATCAGCTCGTTGCACTCCCACAGGGAAACTCAAACTCCCATCACCACTAAGTCCCACCGTCCCAGCAGCAGATAATCCTCCTAACTCAATTCTTCCTCCTTGTGCTATCAGTCCCCCACCATTTAAGCTGACGTTACCGCCTACTAGTGCTAAAGAGTTTCCTTGAGGAACCTCAAGACCAGCAGATTGACTCGTGATATTTTGAGGATTATTCCTAAATCCCAACCCAATCGGAACATTGATAGTTAACAACGGCGGTGCTTGTGGGTTAGTAGCACTAAACTCAAAGTTATTGTCAAACAGAAAACTATGCGCCGTACTCCCTAAAAATGAACCACCAATTTGCAAACTCGCATTTGGTCCAAAAATAATTCCTGCCGGATTGAGTAAAAATAAGTTCGCCTTGCCCAGTGTTCTAATCAAACCATCAATATTAGAAACAGAACCACCCGTCACCCGACCGATGATGTTTTGTATATCAAGTGCATTATTGAAATTAGCCGAACCACCTGTGGGTACAGAAAATTCTTTGAAGCTGTGAAAAAGATTTCCTCCCCTTCGAGTCCCGTCATCAATATTGAAATTTCTGCCATCAGGAGTGGTAACTGTCGTGGACACAGTTCCATCAGAAGTCACTTGTTGTGCAACTGCAATGGCGAGTGGCGCAAGAGTTGCTAAGGCGGATAGGGGTAAAGTTAACAGAAACAGGGATATCTTTTTCATGCCAGATGCAGTATATGAAGAATTTTTGACAAAGACTCTTATCAATCACAAGTTGACTCTAGGGGCACAAAGCAATACTGTACCCCTACATATGATTTTTCGTTCTGTGAAGAATGAAAAGTACAACAGAACGAATCAAATTGTGGATGAAAGTATTTATAACATCTTTAGTACGCGCTAATACTGAATATTAAAATTTTTGACGATGAGCAACAGTGCCTTAGCAAGGCTACAGAAATCACAATTGCTCATATAGATTTCTCTGTAATGAGATTGACAAACTTCTTGCCCTTGTGGAATGAAATAGCCCTGCCCTTGATAAGGGGAAGGAAGGTTTGGCAACAGACAAAACCTAGGTGAGGTAAAGCCAGACCTGTATCAAGAACGTATCTATCTCATTGCAGCACAACTACTATTTGGTGCAGGTGAGGAGCGTTGTGGGCCAGTCTTGGTGGGGTCATAAGCTACCAGCACCACCTGACCTTTTTCGTTATATATCCATCCTTGAACAGGTATTATCTTTTTGACAGGTGGCTGTTGAGATGGCTGCTTTTGAATTGTATTTGTTGAATTCACTGTACTAACAACAGGCTCAACCAAATCAACGCGCACATTATCGCTACTGAGAATTTTTGTGGGATCAGTTGGGAGTCCGCCACGTCCAGTGATTGTGAAAGTACTACCAAAACCTTTTGTGCATGGATTTTGGGCAATTTGTTGTGCGGGGTCGATGGCAGTTTGTGTCAATTCAAACAACCCACGGCTGGGGTCAATATCTGGAGTGATAATGTTGATAGTCCCACTTAAGGATGGGTTTTGTTGCGAAAATGCAGTGATGTCGCTTTCAGGCGTTAATTGGGAGCGAGGCTGGATTCCAAACAGACCTTGAGTTCTAATTGTGATTTTCCCTCCCCTACCGTTGAAAGCATTGGCAGTGATGTCACTATTTTCTAAGGGAAAAGCAACGATTAATGGAGAGTTAATCGTGATATTGCCGCCATCTCCATCAGTACCCCTACCCGCAGTCGTTGAGATTTCACTACCGCGACGCAAGAGTAAGAAGTCTCGGACTCCTAAAGTAATGTTTCCAGCATTTCCTTGACCATCACTATTGACACTGATTTTCGCACCATCTTGGAGTTGCAACTTTCCTGTCGCAATCTTAACGTTGCCACCCTGACCTGTGGAAGCAACAGATGTGCTGGCAAAAATCCCACTAGCCGGATTATCATTACCAAGTACGAACCTTGCCTGAGTCCTACCATCTCCTTGAGCTATTTCAGGAGCATAAAGAAGTCCCACCCAAATCTTACCATCAGCTATTTGGTTAAACAGATCAACTTTGCTAGGATTACTGCCATTGATGGTAATGCGGTCACTTACTTGGAGGTTGATATCACCTGCATTGCCTCCGCTAAAGGCACTGGTGAGAAGTTGTCCACCACCAGTCAGTTCTACTACATTGGCATTAACATTTATATTGCCACCACGTAAGCTACCTGCACTTTCTGCCCTTAATTGTGCGCCATCGGATACACGTAAAACACCAGTATTAATTCTAATGTCACCGCTCTGTCCCATAGTTCCTTGCTCACTGGTCGTCAGTAATGAACTGTATATTATGCTTTGTGAGCGATCGTTGAATGGGCGTGGAGCTGGAGACTTGCCTGAGATTTCGACATAATCGGGGGCAGAGATCTCAATATTGCCAGATTTTTGCCCGTTAAACGATCTAGCGCTCACTTCTGTCCCAGCAGTTACAGAAACAGACCGCCCGCCTATTTTAATATCACCTCCATAATCTCCGGTGCTGGCAAGCAAGCTATTTTCAATAGAGACAGGACCTACGGATTGGACAATGATATTTCCAGAATTCACTCCTTGAGTGGAGGCGGTAAAAAGCGAGCTATTCTTAGCTAAGGACACAGAGTTATTGCCAACTAGTAAGATGTTTCCTCCATCTCCCGTGCCACTGGGGGCATATATAGCAGCATTTGATAAAAAAATAGAACCATTTGCCTTGAGTGATATATTTCCGGCTCCCAGTTGGGATATGTCATTGGAGGTGGAGATTACCAGATCCTGCTGACTGACATCCTGCCCGATTAAAGTGATCGATCCATTTGCTTCAAGTGAGATGTTTCCGGGACGTCCCTGTCCTTGGATACTAGTATCTAGTGCTGCAGGAAAAGGATTCTTCGCATCAGGATACCTAGCCTGATTATTTATAGTAATTTCACCAGCCTGAATATTAATGTTACCTGCATTACCCGTAGCATCTACAGCCACCACATTGGTAACTCGGCTGTCCTGATTTAGTGTTACCACTCCAGTTGCATTGAGCGTAATATCTCCTGCTGTTGAGCTATCTGCCGTCAATCCTTTAGCAATCCCAGCAGAAATCCTACTTCCTGCCGAAATATCTAGGTTGCGGGCATTAACCGCTATACTGCCTCCACCGCCAGCACGTACATCTACAAAAGCCTCATTACTCAGCGAGACATCACCTCGTTGCACTCCCACAGGAAAACTCAAACTCCCATCACTATTGAGTCCAACTGTTCCTGCTGTAGATAATCCTCCTAACTCAATTCTTCCTCCTGGTGCTAACACTTGCCCACCATTTAAGCTGACGTTACCGCCTACCAGTGCTAAAGAGTTTCCTTGAGGAACACCAAGAAGAGCAGATTGAGTGGTGATATTTTGAGGATTATTCCGAAATCCCAACCCAATCGGAACATTGATAGTTAACAACGGCGGTGCTTGTGGGTTAGTCGCACTAAACTCAAAATTATTGTCAAATAGAAAACTATTCGCTGTAGTCCCAAAAAATGAACCACCAATATTTAATTGGGCATTTGGTCCAAAAATGATCCCGGCTGGATTGAGTAAAAATAAGTTTGCCTTGCCCAGTGTTCTAATCAAACCATCAATATTAGAAACAGAACCACCCGTCACCCGACCGATGATGTTTTGTATATCAAGTGCATTATTGAAATTAGCCGAACCACCTGTGGGTACAGAAAATTCTTTGAAGCTGTGAAAAAGATTTCCTCCCCTTCGAGTTCCGTCATCAATATTGAAAATTTTGCCATCAGGAGTGGTAACTGTCGTGGATACAGTTCCATCAGAAGTTACTTGTTGTGCAACTGCGAAGCTGAGTGGCGCAATAGTTGCTATGGTTGCTAGAGGTAAGGTGAATACAAACAGCGATAACTTTTTCATCCGAGATGCATCATTTTAGAAATAATTTTTTACTCACAAGTTGACTGTAGGTGCACAAAGCTTTTGGTTTCCCAGATCTTGCACTAGTATCAACAACGAGGCAGAGCCTCGATATCTCGTTCCCAGGCTGAGCCTGGGAACGAGGGTTGGGAGGCTCTGCCTCCCGATTATTGAGAATGATGCAAGGTCTGATCTTTCCCAAAGCAAATGCTTTTTGTCAACAAGAACCTTGAAATGTCAATAAAACCCAAAATAATCGCAGTATTTGCTCGGTTCTTGACAATTTTCTCAACGTAGATGCTCTGCGGCAAGCTTGTAGCATCGCCTTAACCCCTAAAAAACCTGTCAAGCACTAATTCTTGTTTTCCAGTTGATGCACTGATTAATATTTTTGTCAAGACTATAAGATGCGTTTACCTTGATGCTGCACCCCTACATGGGTTTGTCGTTCCAGAAGAATGAAAAGCACTACAGAACGAATAAAATTGTGGATGAAAGTATTAATAACAGGGTTGTACGCCCTAATACTGAATTTGTAATATTTTTTGACGATTCATTACAGTGCCTTAGCAAGGTTACAGCCTGAAAGGCTTTGACTACCAAACCTTACTCATATTCAAAACAAACCCTGGCAAAACTGACTCACCACTGACAGTAACAGGATTATCCAAACATTCCTCTGACATTCCAGGACGATAAATATAAACTTTGCGGTGCTTGCGATCAATCAACCAACCTAACTGTATCCCTGGCTCTCTCATATATTCTTCCATTTTGTCTTTTAAAGGCTGAAGATTATCAGAAGATGAGCGGAGTTCTACAACAAAATCTGGACAAATTGGAGCGAACCTTTGCTGTTGTTCTGAACTTAGAGCATTCCACCGTTCAAGTTTCATCCAGGAAGCATCAGGCGATCTATCTGCACCAGTTGATAGCTTAAATCCTGTACTAGAGTCAAAACAAATACCTGTTTCATTCTGCTCTGACCAAATTCCCAACTGGAGAGCTACGTTAAAATTACGGTTACCTGTCTCTGAACCAGTCGGAGGCATAATTGAAATCTCACCAAATTTGTCACGTTCAATACGTAAATCTCGATTAACCTGACAGAACTCAAAAAACTGCTCATCTGTCATTTGCAAATCTGATGGCATCCGTAAAAAAATAGCAGATGAAAGCATAGTTATTTTCTCTAATTGCCTACCCAACTAGCTTTTATTCTCGCGCAAAAACGCTGTAGAGACAGGAAATCTCGCATCTGTTTGCCCCTCTCCTTTATAACGAGAGGGGTGCCCGTCAGGGCGGGGTGAGGTGATAGCTATGGATACACAGCACTTGTCTAAAATTATTTCCGGATTTTACCTCATATCAAATCCGTTTGTATCGGAATTATTTCTCCTTCCTCTTTCTCTGTGTCACGCCAGGTGCTACAACGGGGCGGCACGTTATGTTCCCCCGCTTCCCCCCAAAAGCTGCCTTGGGAACCCCCCTTCGGGTATGCGCAAAGCGCACGCCTTACGGCGAACGCCAGATGCCTACGGAGGGAAACCCTCCTGCAGCACTGGTCTCACCGCAACGCACTGGCTCCTCTGCGCCCACCGCGAACTTTGCGGGAGGAACATCCACACCGAAAATTCGCTCTGGTGCGGTTTTTTCTCACTCAGATGCTACCGGATTTTACCTCACCCCCTGCCCCTCTCCTTATAAAGGAGAGGGGTGAGGTGTAAGTTATGAATGCAACGCGCGTGTTACTTATTAGGTTGAGGAGTCATCCGCAGATAAGGCTTGACTTCCTCATATCCCTTAGGAAACTTCTCCTTGAGCACTTCTGGATCTTTGAGCGAAGGAACAATCACGCAGTCATCGCCATCTTTCCAATCAGCTGGTGTCGCTACGCTGTGGTTATCTGTCAACTGCAGCGAGTCAATCACCCGAAGAATTTCATCAAAGTTGCGTCCTGTGCTGGGGGGATAAGTTAAGCTCAGACGTAGTTTCTTGTTGGGATCGATGATGAAGACTGTACGTACAGTCAGCAATGCATTAGCATTCGGGTGAATCATGTCGTAAAGATCAGAAACTTTACGATCCGCGTCTGCCAAAATTGGATAGTTGAGGTTGGTGCTTTGAGTTTCCTCAATATCTCCAATCCATCCTTTGTGAGATTCAACATCATCAACACTGAGAGCGATCGCTTTGACATTGCGTTTGTCAAATTCTGGCTTTAGCTTAGCCACTCGCCCTAACTCTGTTGTACAAACAGGTGTATAATCTGCGGGGTGAGAGAACAGCACAACCCAGCTGTCGCCAGCCCATTCGTAAAAGTCTATGTCTCCTGTGGAGGAGGCTTGGGTAAAGTTTGGTACTGTGTCGCCTAAATGGAGAGCCATGTCACATTCCCTGTGGTTCAAAAAGCCATATGTATTTTATCTTGCCATGATGACACAAAACCCCGGTTTGCCGATTGGGGTTTAACCTCATGAAACAAAATTGTAAGTTGTGCAAGTTTGCACAAACAGATTTCCTATTTTACGTCTAAGTGGGACAATATTTGATTATACGCCTCAAGGGTTTGATGAGCGATCGCATCCCAACTATAATTTTTCAGAGCATACTCTTTAGCACACAATCCCCGCCGTTGGCGTTCCGAAGGATTTTGTAATGCTATACGAAGCATGTTAGTGAATTCTGACACATCTGTTGCGCCCACCCATCCGGACTCGCTATCACGCACTTCTTGACAAATGTGCACTTGGTCTGATATTACTACTGGTGTTCCAGCAGCCATCGCTTCAGCTACAGCAATACCAAAATTTTCGTAATAGGATGGCAAGACGAAGATATCAGCAGCTTGTAGAAGAGTAGATTTTAATTCACCAGTGACAAAGCCAGTGATTGTGGAGTGCGATCGCAACTCAGAAGCTTGTATTTGTAATTTTATCTTTTCTTCATAACTTGGATCTTGAGGATTAGTCCCAGCTAGGACAAAGTGAAAATTTAATCCTTCAGCTAAAAGCGCCTCTAACGCTGGAAGCAGTAGATTCAAACCTTTTTTTGGATCAATCCGGGACATAAACAGCACTAGAGGCACATCTTCTGGTATACCTAACTGACGACACACCTCTTCTGTTTCTGCTTCCCCTACTCTCTTAATAGGCTTCACACCCAAGGGAATCACCAAATCTCGGGTTGAAACTCCAAATCTTTCTGACACCTTGGCTTCCTGAGTGCTAGTAAAGTGAATTGCGGCTGCAGCAGCTAAATTTGGACGTTCTAAAATTGCAGCATAAAGCTGTTTCAGTTGCTTTTTTTTACGTAAATCAGCAGGATCTAAAGTTCCCAGAGGACGCAAAATGTAAGGTAGTTTTTGTCTGTGACAAATAGTCGCGGCAAAACTACTAACAGGGGAAAATAGAGCATGAATATGGGCTAAATTAAACTCACTTGCATGACGATTTAACCACCTGAGTAAGTCAACAGAAAATTTATAGCGACGAAAAGGGGCACAACGAAAATAAATTATCTTATAGCCATCCTGTTCGATGGGACAACTTAAGGGAACATCCAAAGGTTTTTGCCCAGAATCACCATTGCTGTCAGTAGTGAGAACAGTAACTTCCACTCCTTGCCGTGCCAATGCGGGAGCGAGTCCTAGTATCATTTGACTAGGACCACCGTAAATCAGTGAAATTGAGGGAATAATCTGTAGAACTTGCATAATAGGTTTGGGCAAGAGTAGGTTTTCTTAACCTTTACCCTTGCCCAAGACAAAACTTTACATATATTACGTATATTCAGTTTAATGACATGATTGACTGAAAATGCTAGGTTGTCACAAATTTTATTCTAGAAAACTGCGCGATCGCTGAGTCTTAATCAAAGAAACTTGTATAGTCAAGAGGAAGCTGACAAAACTAGCAATAGCAATCACTGGTATCATTGCCGTGCCAGAAAGTACGCTCAAAATCACCGTCGTGCTGATTGGTGTTTTTGTAATTGCCACATTTACCGCTGCCATCATGCAGATCATGGCAATTGTTGGATGGATTTGTGGAACACCCAGAGAGACAGCAAAGCCTACTGCTGCGCCAACATAAAATAAAGGGAAAATGAATCCTCCTCGGAAACCGGAGTGGAGGGTGCAACAGATAGCCAGCATCTTAGCAAAGGCAATCATCAGCAACATCGTCATCCCAAGCTGTGAACCTGTCTCTACGATAGTTTCAATTTCTTTTTCACCAAAAAACAGAGTTTGAGGAAACACCAAAGCAATCAGCCCAATTGATAAGCCTCCTAGCGTGGCAAGCAGAATGATATGGTGGCGAATGTGCTCGCTAAAGTGTCCGATGCTGCGGAAAAGAACAACAAAGAGAATGGCAACTAACGCACCTAAGACTCCAAGGATTGCGCCCTCAACCAGATTTATCAACTCAAGTGTAGGAACAGCCCCAAAGTGGTATATGGCACCAATCTCCAGCCCCGTATTCAGTCGAAACACAAAAAAGCTGAGAATTGCGCTCAAGATAGCGGGAATGAGTGCTTCATAGTATTCCAGTCCTCGTCGATGAGGAATTTCCAAAGCGAAGAGGGCACCACCAACAGGCGCACCAAAGAAGGCACCAAGGGCAGCACTCATACCACAAAAAGTCAATACGCGGGCTGAAACTAGCGTCACTTTAAGCTTTTTACCTAGCCAACCACCAAAACTACCAATGATTTGTACCAAGGGCGCTTCAGGTCCCGCACTACCCCCTGCAGTGATAGAGAATAAAGAGGCAACAATCATTGCTGGGGTTTGACGGATCTCAATCAGCCCTGGATCGTGTACTTTGTCAACTACCATTGAAACTTCACCAGGAAGTCCCATAAAGCGGAGGGTTAAACCAACCAGCAAGCCACCAATTGTAGTCACAATCCAGATATAGTTCTGAGGTGAAAACCCAATTGGAAATTTTGGGGTGATAAAGTCCGGTAAGGTATGCCATACAAAATGCAAGCAGGCTTCTAGCACATAGTAGTAAGCCGTTGCAACCAACCCTCCAGCAATCCCGATTACTACTGAACAGAGAATTGTTTGCTGGTAAGTGAGTTGACGAGTTTGGGCAAAGCCTTCAACTATGGGGTTAGACTCCGTGGTTTGAATTGTCAGTGACAAAATTTTCTCCATTTATGGAATTTCGAGGATACGAAGGAAGAATCCAAAAGAAATATCGGCTTTTGTATATGTCCCAATAAATTCATTTCAGATTAGGAAGTGCGACAACACATTTTTTACTTGCATTGTCGCTGCTATTATGCATTCAACCAGTCGTTTGTATGGCTGACGGGTTTGTACTATAAAAAAGACCAAAACCAACTGCACTTGGCAGTTAAAAAGAATTGGCACACCAAACCCAGCTTTGACACCGAAAGCTTTGGCAATTTGATTTCGTAAAAAATCAGTTTCTGACGCTGCTGAGGCATCCGATAGAGCGACTACCAAGCCATCACAAGCTAAGTGTTACCTGCACACTTAATGATTGATGATAAACAATGCTGTCTTGTCTTTTTGTCCGATAGTATACACATTTAGCTGAAATTATTAATGCTGGACTTTAGACAAAAGCACGGAAAGTTGGCACTCCTCGTTCCCTGTTCCCTGTTAAGCGCCCTGACTTTGTTAGTTCACCAAATAAAACCGGATTTCTATATAGTTATAAGTTCTTTATAAAACTCCAATTGCTGTTTTGCTAAAGCTTTATTCGTATACTGAGTCATTACTTTTTCATAACCCATTTCACCTAAATTCTTAGCAACTTCAGGTTTTTCCATTAATTGGAGTATGCAATCAGCCAGCCCTTTCGGATCTCCTTCCGGAAATATTAATCCAGCATCACCAATCACATAAGGAATTTCACCAGAATTAGAACCAATAACAGGGACTTTGCAAGCCATTGCTTCTATGAGTACATGACCAAATTGTTCTTTCCAGCCAGCAGAAGTTATATTTTTGAGACTGTAGTTTGTTTCTGATGGCAGGACTAAAGTACTCATTAAATTGATATATTTTGGAACTTCATCATGTGGAACGCTTTCTACCAAGATGATTTTGTCTTGAATATTATATTCTGCTGCTTTGTTCATTAACTCTGACTTTAACGAACCACGTCCCAAAAGCAAAACTTTCCAAGATTTATCTCTCAAACTAGCTAAAGCATTTATCAGAGTCAGTAATCCCTTTTCTGGAACAAAGCGTCCAACAAATCCCACAACAAAATCATCTGGTTGAATTCCTAATTTACTTCCTAATTCTGGTTGTGGTGTGGGAGTAAACAGAGTTTCGTCAACACCCAGTTGAGGCATAACTTTGATGGAACCTTTGTATCCATGTTCTCGTAATATCTCGGCACCATCTTGGTTACCCGAAATAATGCCATGACTGTGGCTGAGATTATATTTCTCTAATAAAGAAACTGGAAATTTCAGGTTATATGGTAAATTCCACCAGGTGAAAAAGACATTTTTTGCCTTGAGTCCTAAAAGCCGATTTAAAGTAATCGTCTCAGTATAAGCTAATCCCTTAGAACCTTGTTCTACCTGGATAATCTGGGGACGAAAATCTGACAACAAAGCTATCAAATCAGCGCCAAATGTCAGGAGTCCTTGATGATTTTGACTCAAGTTAGAAATTGGAATAATACGAAACTTGCCTTCCTCACGGTATTGAGTTTCAATGATTTTATTTTGAACACCGCCCGGTTTCCACTTTTTGGGAACGACAACTGTGACTTCAATTTCCGGTTCTAGTTGAGAGAGAAGGCGTAGTTTTTCACAGTTAAGGTCTACAATATAAGTGTGGCTTGCTACTAAAATCTTCATTGATATCTCATAAGTTCTCATTTTTTCTTTTTAACTGCAGATCCCCGCGAATTAACGCAGATAAATTTATCATCTATCTGCACCGATCGCCGTCAATCTGCGGTTAAATAATCTTAACTTGCTCATCCATGTGAGTGTAAATTTGACCATCATTCCAAATTGATTGAATGACAGTACCCAAGGCTTTTAAAAACCCCAAAAAGAAGAAAACGCCACGAGTCACAATTTTGATGGGTGAACCGCTTTTGTTGCAAGGAGGATGTCCAAGGACATGACAGTCAAATAAACGAGCATAAAGCCGTAAAGCTTGAGTAGTGGTGAGGTTTTTCAGCCCCATTAAGAAATGGTTGTGGTAAAAAGTGAGTTGGTATTGGAGAGAGCGCATACTAATATCATGGCAACCTCCCGTCTCTTCTCCTAAATGTACCAAATCTGCTTCTGGGTCATACCAAATTTTATATCCTGTTTGCCGCAACCTTAAACAAAAATCAGATTCTTCTCGCACTGCACTACCACGAAACCTTTCATCAAATTTCAAACCGTATTTGGTAAAAATTTCGCGACGAAAGGACATATTACAACCCCTTGCTGTTAGAACTTCTTGGGGCTTAATTGTATGTACCAAATCGATATAATACCAAGCAATTCCTGGATCCATTGCCTGGGGAGGAAGATATGAAATCTGTAAATTTCCCCCAGAGTCACCTAATTTCATTCTGTCAAATACCCGTCCAGCAATAGCCCCCACTTCTGGTTTTTCTAAATAGTTTTTCGCATGGGCTGCTAAAAATCCAGGGGTTAATTGCACATCATCATCAATAAATAAAATGATTTCACCTGCTGCACGTCGCACTGCATAATTTCGCGCCCCAGGCAAACTTGCCCAATTCAAACGAAACCACTTTATTTTGTTAGTTTCGGCTAACTCTTCTAAGTAAGCTTCCGTTTCTGATTGATGTTTTGGAGTTTGATCTACAACCAAAACTTCATAATTTGGGTAGTCCTGTTTCAAAACATCAGCAAGACTATCGCGCAGTGGCTCTTCACGACAGTACGTCGGGACAATAACAGAAATTAAAGGTAAATTCATATTAATAGTCATCAGTCATTAGTCATTAGTCATTAGTCATTACTCTCTTGCCGGTGCAAGATTACCTATCTTCTTTTTGATTTTCTTGGCGTCCTTGGCACGCCAGTCGCCTCAACGGGGGGGAACCCCCGCACGGCGCTGGCTCGTCTTGGCGGTTCGTTAAATTAGGTATTCTTGTGGCGGAAAGGGAGTAGTCAAAAACTATTCTCCCCTGCTTCCTCTATCCCTCTCTCCCTCACTCCCTTCCCCCTATTCTTCTTACCCTGTTTCTTTTTTACCTGCGCTTGTTGGAGTCTTTCTTGCTTGTCTATTTCTGGTAATTTTAACAGCACTCCAGCAAAGAACCAGTAATAGACAGCAATTGGATCGACATCAAGAGGATAATAGTAGGTGTTGTAACTAATAAATAATATGAACACCCACAAAGCAGCTGCGTAACTGCGGAGATTAGGATTTCTGATGGAACGATAAGTCTGGAAACACACGATTGTTAAAGTCGTGACTAAAGCTAAAAATCCCAGTAATCCCAACGGTCCAATTTCATATATTATTTTAGGATAGTAAGTTTCTATTAGTCTGGTGCTACCTAGCACACGAGCAGAGTTAGTGGCACGCCCTAACCCATGTCCTAGTGGTTCTAAATTTCTCCAAACGTTCGCAAATTGCTGCGTGATAAATTCTAGGGGTGGGGAAGCTTCCCAACGTTCATTCAGACTTGCTGTCCTTTCTTGGAAAATCTCAGGGTTTCTCACGATCGCAAATCCCAAAATCATCGCCAGTCCCACTCCTATGGGCAGAAACCGTTTGAGGTTGCGAATTTGACCAGTCAGCAATAGCAAAACTACGAAGCACAGAGGTACCAATGCTAAGGCTATCCTTTGCCCGGAGACAATTGCATTAATCATAACTGCTGCCATAGAGCTTAAACTTAGAATCCGCCAGATTCTAGAAGGATCACTAAAGCCGGAAGCAAAGGCAAAAAAGATACTGGAAATCAAAAACCATCCCCACTGCCAAGGCGCAACAAAAGTTCCTGGTAGACGAATTATCCCTTGATCGGGACTATAAATCAGAGAACCACCAAAGTAACATCGCGCTTCGATTGATGCTTTAAATTGGGCCGCCCCTTCTAAGAATCTTGTGCCTTGACATATCCCCTTCGATAGTAATACGTATTGAATTAATCCCATCGCACAGCACGCTAATATAAGCACAATTTGCAGGCGCGATAAAAATAGGAAATCCCGCTGATTGCGAATGAGATAGTAAGCGCAACCAATCAAGGGTACATAGCCCAACAAGACTTTTAAACCGAGTATCCCCACGCCTATGGGTATTTCTGTTGTTGTATCGTTTAATAATTGAGTTAAAGATGGGTTAAGCTGCTGCGCTCCATTAACAAATACTAGTGTTAGTAAACATATACCTAACAAAATAAACAGTGGAGTTTTAATAGCTTGGGGAACGATTAGGGGTAATCGCTGTTTTCGACACATTTGCCAAAGTCCAATCAGCGCTGGAATATAAAACGAGTCTTTTGCTAATTGGAGTATGGGACTATTGCCGAGGTAGTAAGTAATAGTACCCGCAAACGGCACGTAAATAAGAAAAGCAAAAAGGGCCTGGCGGGGATATTTGTAAGACAAAGCGATAGTCACAATTCCCAATAAACCTGGAACTGCTGCCTTAATTCCACCAACAAAAGCCATGAGAATGCCAAAGAAGATACCGCCAAAAGCAGCAGTCGTTAAAAAATTGGTGAATTCTTTGCGCTGTTGTGCAGCTTTACGCTTTTGGGCTAAACGTTCTTTGAGGCTAAGAGTTGGAGTTTCCTGACCCTTCTGTTTTTTTGCTTTTTTGTATTTGTTGGATTTTAACTTTGCTGTCAGCATGGCGTTGCTGTAGATATGCGCATAAAGTCACTAGCTATAGATGTTTTTTTTACATATTATTTTGAATATAGCAGTCCTAAATGATTCTTGAGAATCTCTGTGTGTGTCTTATTTATCCAAAAATTGCAGTCAGTCAAGAACTAGGGGTGTAAGAGCAACGCCTAGAGCGCGATCGCCGAACGGTGTGACGCAGAGGAAAATCCTATGCCAACGGCAAGCTACTTTGAACATAGGTGGATCGAGTGCCCATCAAGGAAAAAAGGTTTGTATCCATGTTTGTAACGGAGGCAGGACTGGGGAGAGGTAGTGCCAGAGAGGGGGTTTCCGCAGGAAAGACGCCAGGAAGTGCGAACATAACCAAACTGGATTCCTATAAATTCAACGGGTACAAATTAAATTCTTCGCGAATTGATGGGTTTAAGGTTTTACGGTTAAATATGCTAAATGTTAACTGGCTTGTTCCATAATAAAGATTTTCTCCGGTGGCAATAATATAAACTGCACCAGGAAACGGTAATGGCTGAAGATGATTTCCATCTTTCGCCAAAGTTTCTCGGACTTTTTCATGATCTATATAAAATTTATAGTAACCATATCCACGGTTATATTCTGGATTCTCAGGTAGATTATTTAAGTCGTACCTGAGAATATTACAAGAGCCACACATTTTATAAAAGTTTCTTCTTTTGACATATATAACATCACTTTCGTTTTGATATTTGTAACCTTTATTTATAAACCAACCATTATTCTGATGATTTTGATTAACAAATTCTGCTAAATACTTGCTGACACAATCGTCAGCATCCACAGTCATAGTATAAGATGGGGAAAATTCTTGAGCATGGATTAATCCCTTCAAAATTTTTCGCCCTTTGTCGGTATGCCCTCTAGAGAAGGTATCTGGCTCGTTAATTGCAGGTGGAAAATCAACTTCGATATATGTAAGATGGGGATGATCAAATTCAATTTTTGGCTTTTGGTGGCAAACAACAATAACCCGATAATTTGAGGAAGTTTGATGGCAAACTGATTTGATGCATCTTTCAAATAACTTGGTTACAAGTTCCCAAGATTTAGAGGCTTGCGGACTTTTCAGGGGTATGACAAACACAAGCATAAGCTATTAAGAACTAGACTACTTTTTATTACTGGTTTTCTTTCTTTTAAATGAGCAAATGCGTGATTTTTTTATATAACAATCCTATTTGATTTTTGTGAAACTAGGTACATTTTTATCAGTTATCAGTTATCAGTTACCAGTTACCAGTGATCAATTGTTCACTGTTAAGCGTTCACTGTTTACTGTTGACTGTTGACTGTTCACTGTTAAGCGTTCCTTCTTTTGCTACACTTAACTTCGGGTAAGCAATGCGTTTATGATGGAATTGCTGCCAAACTTGCACGAAAATTTCGGCAATTTGGGTCATTTCCTCTCGTGTTAAGCCTGAATCTACCATTTGATTGTCTTGCCATCTGGCGCGGAGGATGTTGTTCAGCATTGCTAAGGCTTGTTCTGGTTTGGCGTCTGTGAGCGATCGCAGCGCCGCTTCACAAGAATCTGCCAACATAACGATTGCTGTTTCCCGTGACTGGGGTATCGGACCATCGTAGCGGAAATCTGCCTCGTTTACTTTTAAACTTGGATCTAAGAGCGCCATTTGCTTTGCTTGGTGATAGAAATAGGAAATTTGCATTGTTCCCTGATGTTCTGGAATAAAAGCTTGAACTAAAGAAGGCAAACTGTGCTTGCGGGCGATCGCCAATCCTTCACTCACGTGCTTTTTGATAATGTACGCACTCATCCAAGGATCGTTAATTTCTGTATCGTGTTTATTCGGTCTCCCCATTTGATTTTCAATAAATGCCATTGGGTCGTGTATTTTGCCGATATCGTGGTATAATGTACCAGCCCTAACAAGTTCGACGTTGCATCCTAGCTGTTTGGCAGCAGCTTCGGCAAGAGTCGCGACAAAAAGGGTATGCTGAAAAGTCCCAGGAGTTTCAGTCGCAAGTTTTTTCAATAAAAGGCGATTAGGGTTTGCCAGTTCTGCTAGGCGAATTGGAGTGACTAAGTCAAATAGTTTTTCTAAATAAGCACTCAACCCCATGCCCACTATGCTCCATACTAAGCCGGATAAAGCAAATAATCCTGCTTTTTCTAGTACAAGATAGTGGACTGGAACTCCGAATACAGCAGTGAGCAAAAGTTTGATGATTAAGTAGACACCGCCTTGTGTTAAGGCGATCGCAACACTCAGAAGTGCTAATTCTTCACGCGATCGCAGCCGTTGTGCAACGCAACAGCCTAAAAGTCCTCCTGATACACCGGCGACAAGACCAATTAGACTTATTTCTAGACTGATGGGTAGCAGTAGTGACAGCAATCCTACAACAGTCACGCCCAAAGTTGGTCCATAAAAGCTACCTAACAATAACCCAACAGCACTCCAGGTGGTGTAAGGTGTACCCATCATAATTACCAATGGTACACTTAGGCTTAGCAGCAATACCAATAGGCGATCCCTTTGCCGAATGGAGTGCTTGATCCGCTGTTCTACGATTGCAAAAACACCAACACACGCGCTGACAAGACTCCCTAACTGTATCAATCCCAGCCAAGAAATCTCACGCTGAATCAGGTGATAATGCTCTAGTACGTCAAAATTCCACGCACTCACCTTCTGTTGTTGACGGACAATCACCTCACCTTTATAAACAGTAGTAGTCACAGGTTCTACTTGAGCAGCTATCTTTGCACTTCTAAGCTGCGTTTGTAATTGATCTGTTTTCAGATTTGGCTTAAGTACAGCTAACAAAAGTCTACTTGCTAAGGGTTCGGCATCTTTCGGTACGAACGTCTGCACTTGTATACTGACTGTATTTTGTAGGATATTTTGTGGTAGTCCCGGTGAAATGCCTTGGGTAAGAATTCGCTCTAAACCTTGCTGGACTTCTATTTTTATTTTTGTCCAATCTTCATCTGACAAGTTGAGAATAGAAGCTTCATCGTATACTATCTCTGGTTTGGCAATCACCAAATCTGTCAGTTTAGATTTTGCTTGAGCGTATCCCTGCCGTGTTTTTGTAATCTGAGCGATTACGGAAGAAAAATGTTGCTTGGAACTTATGAGGCGGTATGCTTGTAATTCCGCCACTGCTTGTGCAAAACCAATGTTTTGGAACAAATCATTTGCTTTTAAGTCTTGAGTGTTAGGTGCGTAAGAACCTGAAACAGAGGGTTGTTGTGATGTTGGGGATGAGGCTTGCATTTGACTACCAGAAGCTTTTTTTGTTATGGAAGCAGTCTGATAGGGTGAGGCAAAAGCAGAAACTTGTCTTGTATTCTCATTTCTCCGTGTTGTCGCATCCTTCTGTTCTCTTTGACTTGTCGGCTTTTGAAGCAACATCGTCGATTTTTTCTTGTCAGTATTTTCTACAGCTAAGAGCAGTGCTTGCCATTCCCAATGAGAACACGAACGCAGGTAACGCTGGGTAGAGACGGATAAAACCAAAGTGTCAAAAAAAGGAAAAGAGCCAATTGTTGCACGAATTTCGTTCCCCTCTTGCAAAATCTCTTGTAAATTTTGCTCAATTTCTGCGTTGATGCGTTCATCCACCATGAGAACTGGTAAGGAACTTTTTGTTGCAGCTTGGCGCTTTTGGGCTGTTTTTTTCTTATTTTCGATTTTCGCAGTAGCTGGTGCTCTGATTGTCTGTGGCGCAACAGTCCCCACTTGCAACTGTGGTTGGTTGTATAACTTTTGCCCCATAACCGCTGTTATGCAGACAACTGTGATCACGAAAACAATGCATGAGCGCCTGACTTTCACCCAGCGCGAACTCACTGCGTCAATACCATTTTTATCTTTGAGTGATTTGTCAATTGAGCGTGACACTCTTGCTGATCGGTATCCGTCTTTTCGGCTTGTTTTTGATGATGTAGTATGACAATGTCGCACTTTGTACTGTCGCCGCCAGAAAGTCAGCTTCTGAGTCAAGGACTGAAAAAATTGCTGCGTTTTCATCACCAATGACCGCAGTTACTTACTTTGATAACTTAATACAAGACAATCTAGGACGGGAATATACTTGAAGCCGATTTGCCACTATAGCTACCTACACAGATGAAATTGAGATTTTCTTTTTAATACTAGAATGAAAAGTTAGTTGATTGATTCGAGTTTAAATCACTTTGTAGCCTTTGATATTTTGGAATCAGTCACATTTGGCGATGAAAAAATGTTAACGTAACCGAATGACGTGAGGAGCTGCTGTTGCCTGTAAAGACAATAGAGGAGGTGTCATAGCACCACTTTCTTCTTTGACTTGATCTGGATGCGAAGCAAGGTTATATACTCCTGACCATACAGCCATAATTGCGTTAGCTAATTCTACCATCTTAGAAGAGTCAGCTAGTTTGCTGTCTTGTGCAGGTCTCTGTTGTAGAAGCATAAGTTGCCAAGTAACAGGAATACCAACTGCACTGTTGTATGCTCCTGATAAAGCACCAGTCATGGCACCTATTGCCGAATAGCTATAACTATCTTGAATTGATCGCAAAATTGAAAGACGAAAGTCTTCTATGGTACCAACAAAGCAGTAAAAAGCCAAGGCAATGATGTTACTTAACTTTTCTTCCTTACCCAACTCGCTTTGTACCGTTTTTAACCCCGCACCATGTTCTAACAAATTATTCACTTCTAATAATTGTTGTGGCAAGTTTGTCTGCGTTTCCCCAACAAAAGAGATAGTCTGAGAAATTAGGGTTTGTGGAGAGAGTTTTTCTGTCAGAGATCTCGCGATCGCATAGCCCACTGCTAGTGTTCCATCTCGTACGACTGGATCATCCTGCCAAATTTCCGTCGCCAGCAGTAAGTTTTGTCGCAGTTTTACTGTATTGTCATGAAAAAATAGCGCCACTGGCAATGTGGCGAGAATAGCTCCATAGCTATTTTTCAAGTTCGTAAACTCTTGTTGTTGAGGTTTTTGCCAATTTTGTGTCTCTAATCTACCTAAAGAAATCAAACTTTCAGCATATAAAATAGCCATGTTACTCCAGTGCAATGATGGTACTTTCAACGTCCCGGCACTCTGTAACTGCTTGCTACGACTGAAAGCTATTTGTTCTCCAATAATTGCCCCGAGTATTGTGCCTTTAAACCGACTTGCGAGAGAATAGCGCATATCACAAAGAAAGTGAAAAGTCAAAACAACTTTTTTATTTTTTTACTTTCTTATATAATGCACTAATGCCTGCAACCCTAATAAATAACTTTGTGCCCCAAAACCACTAATCTGTCCTATGGCTACTGGGGCTATGTATGAATGATGGCGAAACTCTTCCCGCTGGTAGATGTTGCTTAGGTGTACTTCAACTGTAGGTAAATTAACACCAGCGATCGCATCCCGCAAAGCTACACTCGTGTGAGTGTATGCCCCTGCGTTGATTAAAATTCCCTGGTGTTTCCCTACTGCTTGATGAATCGCATCTACTAGAGCGCCTTCATAATTTGATTGTAGATGAGAGATTTTTGCCTGTAATTTTTCTCCTTCTTGTTCTAAGGAGCGATCAATTTCAGCCAATGTCAACGAACCATATATGCCCGGCTCTCGCTGTCCCAGTAAATTCAGGTTTGGTCCATGCAGTACCAGAATACTTATGGGGCGATCGGTTAAATCTAGCACGGTTAGCTTCTTATCGACGGCGTGAACGATCATCAACTGGAATCGGAATCAGTTCTGGTTCCGGTTCCGCTTCTGGTCCCAAAAGAGCTTCTATGAGCTTGCGTGCCAAATCCTTTAGCTTTTCTAGCACCTTTTCTATATAGTCCATTGAACTGACCGCTCCCGAGATACTACCAACTATGTTTATAATTTTTCACGGAGAAACCAGAGTATTTTTGCACCCTCAGCTTAATACTATGATAGTTTACACTCTGTGAATACGTGACAATTTGATGTTGTTTTCTCTTCTACATTTTAGAGTATCATATCATCCCTGTTACAGACCGCATCTTACTAAGGAAGGTTTGATGGGTATAGAACTTAAGGGAGTTCAAGATTTTTTCATTTTTATGAATTCTTTTGTTTTTGTGTATTTAAAGTTGGCAAGCGCTTGTAAACAAAAGCATTTATCCTTCTTCTGTACATAATTAACGCCTTTATGCTGGATTCTGAGGGCGAGCGCCCCTTTGGGGCGCTCTTTGTGTGTCATCAAACATTTTCGCGCTATATGAGTAGCGATCGCCCGTACACGCGAGCGGGGGTTTCTGGAGGAAACCCCCTCCCCAAATCGAAGATTTGGGGCAAAGTCGCTGCGCCCCTTTGGGGCGTAGGGCGCGCTCCGCGATGGGGCAAAGCCCGCGCAATCATGCGATCGCCATTCATCAAACATTTAGCTCGTAACGTTCATACGACTCGATGATGTCAACCTCTTAGCTTAACTAGCCTTTTTTGTTTTTTTTGCGGTGGTAGTTGACGATTTAGTCCTTGATTTAGAGCTAGAACTGCTTGATTTCGTTGTAGTTTTCCGAGTCGATTTTGCTGTTGATGCTTTGGATGCTAACCACTCCAGGGCTGAAGCAAGAGTCACATCGCTTACGGATATACCTTCTGGAATGCTCACATTAGTTTTGCCGTGCTTAATGTAAGGCCCGTAGGGGCCATTGTAGATATTAACTGGTTCACCATCTTCTGGGTGAGCACCTAATTCCCGTTCAGCCGCCTTTGACTTACTGTTTCTGGTGCTGCGTCCTTTTTTCGGTTCAGACAACAGTTCCAATGCACGCCCTAAGGAAATTGTCAATATGTCATCACTAGCTTTCAGGGAACGGTAATCTTTTTCACCAGTTTGATTATGAACAACGTAAGGTCCAAAGCGTCCTAAATTGGCTTGGATTTGAGCGCCTGTTTGTGGATGAACCCCCAGTGTTCGCGGTAGTGACAAAAGACCAATAGCTGTCTCAAGGGTGACATTTTCTGACGTTATTCCTTTGGGTAAGGAAGCTTGTTTGGGTTTTGAGTTTTCCTCTGTTTTATCTCCTAATTGTACGTAGGGACCGTAAGGACCGATTTTGACGTAAATTGTTTCACCCGTTTCTGGATGAATACCTAGTTCGTCTGGGCCGACAATTTTTTGCCGCAGCAGTGTTTCTACCTTTTCGGGGTCAAGATCAGCAGGAGTCAGGTCTTTGGGAATGGAAGCGGTGACAACACCATCACCATTCTCTTTTTCTATATAAGCACCATACTTACCAATGCGGACTTTGGCATCTAGGTTTTCTAGTTCCACTGTCCGGGCAACATTGGCATCTATTTGGCTTTCCTGTTCCTTTACCAAGGTTTCTAAACCTTTGTCTCCCAAATAGAATTCCTTGAGGTAGGGTAACCACTGAGCTTCACCTGTGGAAATGTCATCCAGGGTTTGCTCCATCTTAGAGGTAAAGCTGGGATCAACAACATCAGGAAAATATTTTTCCAACAGTTCTGTGACGGCAAAAGCAGTAAAGGTGGGTACCAGAGCATTACTCACCAATTGGGCATAACCTTTATCAATAATGGTGCCAATGATGCTAGCGTAGGTGCTGGGACGCCCAATGCCTTCGCTTTCGAGAGTTTTCACTAAGGTTGCTTCGGTGTATCTTGCTGGAGGTTGGGTTTCGTGACCAACTGCTTCTAAATCAGTGCATTTGGGACTATCCCCCACTTTGAGATTAGGCAAGATGACTTCTTGGTCTTCCAGCGCCGCCTCTGGATCGTCAGAACCTTCCACATAAGCGCGCAAGAATCCCGGAAAGTCGATGCGTTTGCCAGAAGAGCGAAAACCAGCATCTTCCACGAGCAGTTGCATGATAATTTGAGTTTGGCGAGAGTCTGCCATTTGGCTGGCGACGGTACGCTTCCAAATCAGGTCGTACACTTGGTACTCCCGACCGCTTAAGCCTGTTTCTTGGGGAGTGCGGAAGGTACTACCTGCGGGGCGAATTGCCTCGTGGGCTTCTTGTGCGCCTTTGGATTTGGTGGTGTATTGCCTCGGTTGAGGACTGAGGTAATCTTTGCCGTAAAGTTTGTCTACACTGTCACGGGCGGCGGCGATCGCCTGATCCGACAAATGCACCGAATCTGTACGCATATAGGTAATATATCCTTGTTCGTACAAATTCTGGGCAACTCGCATTGTGTCCCGTGCGCTAAGGCGCAGTTTGCGGTTAGATTCCTGCTGTAGAGTCGAGGTGGTAAAAGGTGGCGCGGGTTTACGCGTAACAGGACGTTCCTCAAGGTCTGTGACTTTCCAAGTTTTTCCTGTTAGACGTTCTTTCAGGGCTTGTGCTTGCTCTTGATTGAGCAAGATAACATTGCGATCTGAGGGGATTTTCCCTGTGGCGGCATCAAAATCACCGCCATTCGCCAGCCTTGTTCCTCCCAGTGTTACCAGTTGGGAAGTAAATGATTGTGCTTTGGGAGAATCAGGGGGATTTAACGTTGCTTTCAAGTCCCAGTAAGAACCTTGGCGGAAAGCACGGCGTTGACGTTCCCGGTTGACCAACAGCCGCACAGCAACAGACTGTACACGTCCAGCAGATAGTCCCCAAGCGATTTTTTTCCACAGCAGGGGAGACAGGGTATAGCCCACAAGTCTATCCAAAATCCGCCGCGTTTCTTGAGCACGAACTAGCTGTTCGTCAATATTGCGGCAGTTTTTCAAGGCTTTCTTGATGGCGTCAGAGGTAATTTCGTGAAACACCATCCGCTTTGTAGGAACTTTTGGCTTGAGCAACTGGTATAAATGCCAACTGATGCTTTCACCTTCCCGGTCTTCATCCGTTGCCAGAATCAGTTCATCTACATCTTTAAGGGCGTCTTTGAGCTGAGTGACAACTTTCTTTTTATCTTTAGGGACGACATACAGCGGTTCAAAGTCGGCGTCTACATTTACCCCGAGTTGTGCCCATTTCTCCCCCTTGACATTGGCGGGAATTTCAGTTGCTGATTGAGGAAGGTCACGTACATGACCCATAGACGCTTCCACCCGGTAGTCTCTTGGCAGGTAGTTGCGAATGGTACGAGCTTTGGTCGGAGATTCGACGATGACAAGAGTTGACATGGAAATTTCAAACAAAGAATAGCTGCTAAGCTAAACAGTCAATTAAATCGTTAAGAGCGTATCGGTTAAGCTAAAACCTCACGCTGAGCGATCTGTGATTTTATCCTTACACAAACTGCCCGCAATGGCGAAAGTCGCCGATGCTTAGCACAATTACCTCCCAGATGGAAGGTAGGGACAGTGGGTGTGTGAGTTTCTAGTTATTTCAATCTTTAACTTATGATCGGCATAATTGGCGACTACTGTTTTCAAAATCCCTCAAGTTGAATTGTTATAGAATTACATAACAACTAGATTTGTGTCGATTATGCCAAAATGAAATCAAATTTAACACCATTTGTAATCCGGGGTATGAATTAACTTCCTAGACAAAAAACGATAGAAGCATTTTGTCTTGGTGACGTTATTTTATAGGATTTACGCAAAAACTTTCTCAAACTCTCATTTATACTCTACGTAAAGCACCCCACCGGAGGGCGTCTACGTGTTCTACTCTGCGGCAAGCCCCTAATACCGTTTCACTTGAAAATTGATACATATAGGTAAGTGGGGGAGTTGGGCAAGTTGGGCAAGTTGGGCAAGTTGGGCAAGTTGGGGGAGTCAAATGTATCAGCATTTTTGTGAAAGGGTATAAGCTGACTTGGTGGAGCGACTTCTACTTTCAGTTTTTCTTCATTCACAAGAATTTTTTGTGTAAATCTAAATTCGCAGGAGTTGAGACTAAACTTTAATTCAGCCCAAATGTTACAAACATTTTATATTTCGGAATCAGAACAAGCCTATAAATTAGAAAAAGCTCTCTGAATAGGGGTTTGGCGGCTTTATAAGTCAAATTAGTTTAAATTCCAATAAATTCTTAAAAACAAAAATTAAGCTTACAATACCTTGCTTCTTCTTGCTATGTATTCATTCACTTTCTCAAAGAGAAATTACATAAAAATGTCATATAGTCATCTGTCCTAAGAAGTATTTAAGTAAGTGATGGCTGATACATACAATATAGTAAAAGAGAATATTTGAAATCAACACAAAAGAATAGATTTAACCTTTTTTTAAATACAGTTGTGATAAAATTAGGTCTGAAGAGGTAAATTCGGCGATTCAAACCTTGTCATGATGAAAAACTGCAAGCGGCTCTCCGGATATACATCTGTTTCTATCGGACTCTGGAGAATTTCATGTCAATTTACGTAGGTAACCTATCCTACAGCGTTACCCAAGAAGACCTCAGCAAAGTCTTTTCTGAGTATGGTACCGTAAAGCGAGTTCAATTGCCCACTGACCGGGAAACTGGTCGCCTACGTGGTTTTGGTTTCGTAGAAATGGACTCAGAACAAGCGGAGGACAAAGCCATTGAAGCTCTAGATGGTGCTGAGTGGATGGATCGTGTGCTGAAAGTCAATAAAGCAAGGCCACGTGAGGAAAAAGATGGTCGCTCTGGTGGTGGTAACTGGGGGAACCGAAGCAACGGTGGATATTCTGGTAAGGGACGCTATTAAGGGCTGAAATGATTGATGAATCAAGCTTCACGGTCTGTCGCCAATAGGCACAAAAAGCATTTGCAAAGCGAAACTTAATATCTAACGGAATGAACAGTTTATAAAAAACTGTTGCCACCACTTTGTATGCAAGCAGATTAGTCTATGGCTGGTCTGCTTAATTTTATGAGAACAATTTTTTCAATCGCGCTGACTAAACTTAAACATAATTTAATCTGATGGTGCCACTCACCTGATACATGAGTGAATGCAACGCGAGTAAAAGACAATAGAATGAACACAGTTAGACCATTATGTCTGATAGCCAAAACCAATACAGCTCATGGATTTTGCTAATCTCGCATCGCAGCTGAACGCTGGAACAATTCTGCCAGAGGGGATTGTGATTGTCACCCTCTTGGGAGTTTTGATTGTTGATTTGATTTTAGGGCGGACGTCCTCACGCTGGATTGGATATCTAGCAATTGCAGGTTTACTTGCTTCTGTCGTCGCCCTGTTGTTTGAATGGGAAAATATAAATCCGATCTCTTTTGGCGGTGCCTTTAATGGTGACGATCTGAGTATCGTCTTTCGCGCTCTCATAGCATTAACTGCCGCTGTCACCATTTTGATGTCGATTCGCTACATTGAACAAAGTGGTACCGCTTTAGCCGAATTCATCGCGATTTTGCTAACTGCTACTCTGGGAGGAATGTTCCTATCAGGGGCTAGTGAGTTGGTGATGATTTTCATCTCTCTAGAATGCCTGAGTATTTCCTCTTATTTGCTCACAGGTTACACCAAGCGTGACCCCCGCTCTAACGAAGCAGCGCTGAAATATCTGTTGATTGGTGCTTCGAGTACAGCAGTGTTTTTGTATGGAGTTTCGCTGTTGTACGGTTTATCAGGTGGAGAAACCGAACTGAGTGCGATCGCAAGCGAAATTGCCATATCTGGTTTTGGTCAATCTCTAGGTTTAGTGATTGCTTTAGTTTTCGTAATTGCAGGTATTGGCTTCAAAATCTCCGCTGCACCTTTCCACCAATGGACACCAGACGTTTATGAAGGCGCACCCACGCCAGTGATTGCGTTTTTATCAGTTGGTTCCAAAGCAGCTGGGTTTGCTTTAGCGATTCGCTTGCTGACAACAGCCTTCCCTCTGGTTGCTGACGAATGGAAGTTTGTTTTCACCGCCCTTGCGGTCCTGAGTATGATATTGGGTAACGTCGTCGCCCTTGCTCAAACCAGCATGAAACGGATGCTGGCGTATTCTTCCATCGGTCAAGCCGGCTTCGTCATGATTGGCTTAGTTGCAGGCACACAAGCAGGATATGCCAGCATGGTATTTTATCTGCTGGTCTACCTGTTCATGAATTTATGCGGCTTTACCTGCGTGATTCTGTTCTCCCTGCGCACAGGAACTGACCAAATTGTGGAATACTCTGGTTTGTATCACAAAGATCCACTCCTGACACTGGGGTTAAGTATTTCCCTACTGTCCTTGGGTGGTATTCCACCACTAGCCGGATTTTTCGGTAAGATTTACCTGTTCTGGGCAGGTTGGCAGGCTGGACTGTACTGGTTAGTTTTACTGGGCTTAGTCACCACTGTCGTCTCCATCTACTACTACATCCGCGTAGTTAGGATGATGGTCGTTAAAGAAACTCATGAAATGTCTGAGGTAGTGAAGAATTATCCAGAAGTAAGTTGGAATTTGCCGGGATATAGACCTTTACAGGTGGGGTTGATCGCGACATTAGTCGCTACTTCCATCGCTGGAATCTTGTCAAATCCCATATTTACTCTGGCTAACAATTCCATCGCTCATACTTCAATTTTGCAACCGACAGCAGTTGTGACCACTCAAGTAAGTGCAATGAACAACCAGTAAGTTAGTCGTGTTTTGGTAGTTGTGCATAAGCGCAACTACCAACAAAATCTTGTGCATCACATTCCACAGCGAGCTCAAAAAGTGACGATACTTTTCTAAGAGAATGTTTTAAAAGTTTATTTTCATATATCCTGGCGATTAGAAATCGCAGCGACACAGACAAAACCTGCCTCCGCAGGTTCACTAAACCCCTTATTTTTCATTAGTCCACGTAGGTGGTGAGACAGCGCTACAGGAGGGTTTGCGCTCTCACGGCGACTGCGTAAGCGCAAGCGCATGCGGCTTGAGCCTTCGCGTAAGCGTGTCCCTTTGGGACTTACAAAGTAGCGTAGGCGTGCAGCAGATACCCGAAGGGACTTTGCTTGTGTAGTAGCGAATTATATTCGCCAATGACTTTTCAAACATCCTCTAAGTATTTTTTATTATTTAATTCTCTGTTGAAGAAACCTCATAACTTTAGCTAGCTGTTTATTTAGACTATCTATTTCTGTTTGCATGCTGGCGATTTTTTGATTTAATATTTGAATGTCAGTAGTTGATGTCTCCTGACTGGAAGTTTCCGTTTTTTCAATAGTAGTAGATACTGTTAAAAGCTCAACTGGTTCTTGACGTGGCTGTTTAGCCTTTTTCATTGCTGATTTGACAGCGTCAATAAGTTGCTTTTGGTCAAAAGGCTTTTCGATAAATTCAAAATACTCAAAGGGTTCTGGGATTTTTTCCATCACCTCTTGTTTACGACCAGACATAATGAGCAGAGGAATTTTTTTTAGATCTGGCTGGGATTGAATCTCCTGAAAAACTTCCCAGCCACTCACTTTAGGTAGCACAAAATCCAGCAGAATCAGGCTGAGTTTTTCTTGACGGATAAGATTCAATCCTTCAAGACCATCTCTTGCTTCCAATACCTGGAAGTTGCCTTGTGGTAACATTTCCCGTACTTTTACCCGGACAACTGTAGTGTCATCGATAACTAGAATTTTATGAGTTCCCACGAGTGTTTGGTGTAATAAATACTTTAGGTTGAGAGAGTGGTTTCGCCAATTAACACACTATACTCAATCTTTTCTTAATTTAGGGGAGAGTAAATTCTCGGATAAAGAACATTAAATTGTATTTAATATAACTTTTAACTTCTTCACCGTAAGCTCCGCGCCATACCTCTTTTTTCCATGAGGGACCGATGTATCCCGGCACTAAACGGAGTACCGTTATAATGCGGGACTTATAGCCCTTCAAACTCCCCATCAGTTAAATGCTTATGACTTCTTCACAAAAAGCCGAACTGAAATCTCAGATCAGGGCAATGCCTACGTGGTTGCGTCGTTCAATAGGTAAAGCCAGCGAACTTTCTACAGTACAGCGTATTATCAAGCAGCACCAAATTCACACGATTTGCGAAGAGGGACGGTGTCCGAACCGAGGGGAGTGTTACTCTCAAAAAACTGCAACTTTCTTACTTATGGGTGCAACCTGCACCAGAGCTTGTGCATTTTGTCAAGTCGATAAAGGTCATGCACCCATGCCTCTTGACTCTGAAGAACCGCAAAAAGTGGCACAAGCAGTGCAGCTTTTAGGATTACGTTATGTTGTGCTGACTTCTGTAGCACGAGATGACTTGCCAGATCAAGGAGCAGGTCATTTTGTCAAGACAATGCAAACTATCCGACAGCTAAACCCAGAAACTCAAATTGAGGTATTGACACCAGATTTCTGGGGTGGTGCGGGTGCTGGACAACAAGGTCAACGTGAGCGTATATATAAGGTAGTGAAGGCGAAACCAGCCTGTTTTAATCACAATATTGAGACGGTCCAACGGTTACAAGGACCAGTCCGCCGAGGAGCGAAATACGATCGCTCGCTTTTTGTGTTGCAAGTTGTTAAAGAAATCGACTCTTGCATTCCCACCAAGTCAGGGTTGATGCTGGGACACGGGGAAACAGTTGAGGAAGTTGTTGAGGCAATGGTGGATCTTCGCAAAGTGGGGTGCGATCGCATCACAATCGGTCAGTATATGCGTCCTTCCTTGGAACATTTGCCCGTCCAAAAATATTGGACACCTGAAGAATTCGATCAATTAGGCAATACAGCACAAGAAATGGGATTTAGCCATGTTCGTTCTGGTCCTCTAGTTCGCAGTTCTTATCACGCAGGCGTCGAGGAGTAAAGTACCCACCATTAAACCATCCTAAAAAAGACTTTGTGCTACATTTTGTTTATTTTTGCTGATTTGTGCTGCAAAGTCTACAAAAATATTCTTGAAGAATCTGCCAATATATGACAGCTCTTTGGTATTTGTTAAGAAGTCTTTAAATAGGAGAGAACACAATGACTGCTAATGCTAAGACAGCTGCTGCTAATGCTACTGCTGCAAAAGTAGGCGAAGACGTTGCTAAAAGTGGAGCTAAAGCTCCTTATACCTTTCGTGTAGGTTGGGCAGTGTTACTACTGGCTATCAATTTCCTTGTAGCTGCCTATTACTTCCATATTATTGAATAATTAGTTCACTAAAGCTAAGGGTGTAGGGGTGTAGGGTGTAGGGGTGTAAGGGGTAAGAAGGGATGATGTTTTTGTGCACCATACCCCCGAAACTCTGGGGTACAATGCCCTTAGGGCATATCCTTTTACACCCTTAGTTTGGTGCACCCACTAATTACATCCCCTCTCCCCCTATCCCCAGAGGGGACCCCGAGTCCCCCTTATACCCTCACCCCCTTACACCCCTAGTTCAGAAACAATTGCCCGACTTTCCCCAAATCCACATTTCCACCGCTAATAATTACACCAACCCTAGCCCCCGGTACTTTCACCACTCCTTCCAACAAAGCCGCTGCGGCTAACACCCCAGTCGGTTCAATAACAATTTTGAGGCGTTCCCACAAAAAGAACATGGTGCGTAGAATCGCTTCTTCTGATACCGTGACCATATCATCGACATAATGTAGCACCAGTGGCAAAGTTATTTTACCTAAATAAGGGGTACGAGCACCGTCAGCAATGGTTTCTGGATTATTGACAGTTTGTAGAGTTTTGGTGTGAAAGGAACGTGTCGCATCGTCAGCAAGTTCTGGTTCTACTCCTATCACCCGACACTTGGGTAATACGGCTTTGGTTGCAATGGCGGAACCAGAAAGTAATCCACCACCACCGCAACAAACGAGCAGCAAGTCTAGTTCACCAACTTCCTCAATAAGTTCTTTGGCAGCTGTACCTTGTCCGGCTACGATGTGAGGATGGTCGTAAGGAGGAATCATCACACCTCCTCGCTCAGTTAATAGAGTTTGGGCTAATTCTTCTCTGTTGGTTTGCTTGCGGTTATACAAAACCACCTCACCGCCATACCCACGAGTCGCAGATAACTTGACGGCTGGAGCATCCTCAGGCATCGCGATAGTAATAGGAATATTTAGCAGTTGTCCAGCAAGTGCTGTTGCTTGAGCATGATTCCCAGAAGAAAAAGTCAAGACGCCTTTTTGCTTTTGTTCTTCAGACAACTGTGATAGTGCATTGTATGCACCTCTAAATTTGAAAGATCCGGTGCGCTGGAAGTTCTCGCACTTGAAAAACACTTGAGCGTTGGTGCGATCGTTAACAGTTCTGGAAGTGAGAACTGGGGTGCGGTGAGCAACACCAGCTAAACGCTTGGCGGCGGCTTCTACATCAGTGATGGTGACGGAATTATGCTGTGACATTGACGGCTTTGTTTTCAGTGAACGAGTATTCAGACAAATCACCTACAGGCTGGTAGCCGATCGCCTGGTAAATGTGATTAGAAGTCGGGTTTGCCAAATCAGTGAACAAGCAGCAATATCGATGCCCTTGATTCAGTAAAGTTTGGCTCAAAGCCGCCACACAAGCACTAGCGTAACCTTTTCTGCGGTGTTCTGGTGGTGTGTAAACTAAACCCACCGCTGCACCGTTGGGCATTACACGAACATGGCACGCCATTGAAACAGGGATTTCATCTTCCCAAATGTAAGCAATACCTCGATCCAAAAGGCGCTCTACTTTGCGTTCAGCTTCTGACTCAACAGTGCCCAAGGCTTCCAGTGCAAAGGCTTCATACCAAGGGATGAGAAGTTGGCGATAGCTTTGTGTCGCCAAACGTAACTCACCTGTTGTTTTGGGAATCGGCTGCACTTGTTCCAATTGAAAAGCACGCAGAGCCATTTTTAGATGGTAGGATTGACCAGTTAAGGAATGCCAAGCTTCCACGAAAGCTTTTGCCTCAGCAGTGGGAGCATTGACTCCTGACAATAATTCTTGAGTGTGGCGTATGTCTTGGGCGATCGCCTCTATACTCCCAAAATCCTCTATCTTTGACAACAGCAATTTTCGCCCAGGTGTTCTCATCGCCACAGCAATAACATCTCCGTCTACTTCAACAGTTGTCAAATAGGGCTTTTCGTCGAAGTGTTCGGGATTTTGAATCAAACTGTTGCAAAGTGCAAGCTGCACGTTATGCAATGCTTCGTGATTGAGCAAGTAGTCTTTCACTTGCTCGTAAAATTGACTTACATCTTCAAAACGATTAATTTTCATCAACATCAGTTGTGGTGGTGACAGAATTATGCTGTACTTACTGCGGCTGTGTTTTCACCAGTTGCACTGCTCATTTGTTGTCGCAAAACAGCAACTAGTGAAATCATGCTTTTATCGATTCCACCTGCTTCCATCCCTTGCATCCAAAGCATCATAGATGAGACAAATAGTTCTTTGAGGTAAGCGAAGGAGAAGCCATTTGTCATCTCGGCAATTTGAGAGATTGTGGCTTCAGACAAGCGCATTGTCGGTTTAAATCTGTCGTTCCACAAGTTGATATAGGCTAAGCGTTCTGACAAAGCTGGCAACTCAAAGTAATATTTACGGTCAAAACGACTAGGACGATTTAAAATTGCTGGATCTATACGATCTGGATGGTTAGTTGTGGCTAATATGACTATTCCAAGATTTGTGGCAAAACCATCAAGTTCATTCAAAAAGAACGAACGATTTTCTCCTTCTACTAAAGAATCAAGATCTTCTAAGACTAAAAGACAGGGTGCAGACTGTCGTGCTTGCCGAAAGACTTGACGAATATTGTGGTGAGGATTACTATACTCCGATTTGAAGCTTTTGACGTATAAGCAAGGCTGCTGCATTTTATTAATCAAAGCTTTGACTGCGTGAGTCTTGCCATTTCCTGGAGAGCCAATAAATAAAATTCCTCGCTTCCAAGGTAAACCGTAAGCTTCGTAAGTTTCTCGCAAAGCAAAAAAGTTTGTCAAGTCATCTTGAAGTTCTTGTTTAAGAGTGCTTGGCAAAATCAGATTATCAAAAGTCGCGTTCTGAATAGACTCAAACAACTCTTCATTTTTCGACCAATAGCCTTCTTCAAACACTAAAATTTCACTTCTGATTTCGGAGTTCCACTCACAAACTGCGGCAAAAAACTTTTGAGCGATATCTTTACTTTCAGCCAAAATCCAGTGATATCTGGTTTTACAATAACCCTCCTGAAAACTTATGAGTAGGATATCGAGTTTCTGTTCTTCCCATGTCACCTCAAAGCTGGCATTTTCAGTCGAATTGTAAATTTTGTTTTCCATGCCATCCCAACCAGAAATAATTTGGTTGTAGATAGAGGTGTCATACTTAATAGTACAGAAGTTTGCCTGGGCGTAACTTTGGACATCAAATGCAGAATCGCTCGCTTCCAGCAACGCTTTTTTAGGATAAAACGCTGCTAATTCCTGACTAACATGATAGGTAATAGCGTTCGTAGGAAGGTTAAGTGCTTCTAAAATCAGTTGTTGAATTTTCATGGTTTTATTGCTTTGAAACTTATTGAAATACATATTTTGGTAGGGTGGGCATTGCCTACCTGAGTTCATACAATGGCGTATTCATCCAACTGCAAACTGCTAAGTTAAGTCGGCGTAAAAATTTCAAGGTATATCATTGCGAGTGGAGCAAGAATGATAACCTCTGTAGAGACGTTGCATGTGAGTCCAGCGCTGCGGGAGGGTTTCCCTCAGCAGGCGACTGGCGTTCGCGAAGCGTCTCCGAAGGAGATACCCGAAGGGCAACGTCTCTACACGTGTGAAATCAAAAATAATCCTTAACAGCAACGGTATTGGGTTATTGTCTAGGAAGACACTCACTTCATAGTTTATACAAAACCTTCGAGACAAATTCCAGATATTTACCACTCAAGAATTTGCTTGCTAATCCAATCATCAAAAACCATCTTCAAACAAATCGTTGCGTAAACTCGCACATTAAATCCACTCTCCCCTTACGTAGCATTGCTGGATCTAATCTTTCTGTGGTGTTACAAGTCATCAACACAACTAACTGCTGCTGTATATGAATACCAGAATCATCAATAACACTTTGGTACAGCGTGCCGTCTAGTAAACTCAATATATGTTCGGTTTTGTTATTGTACTGCGCTACTTCGGTAGCACGATTTTGTGCTAAGTTATCTGCCTCGTTAATAATGATGCAAATTCTTTCTAGATATGTGGGTGGGACAAAGTTGGCGATCGCATCATGATCCAAAATAAAAATCACATACCCTAAAGGTACTAAAATCTCTTTAGCAACTGCTTGTGTCCATGCGGTTTTACCTGTACCTGGTTCTCCATGTACCAAAACTGCTAACTGCTTCTGATTGAGAATTGCCTGTTGTACTAAATCAGTAAAGTTTTGAATATCTTCAGGAAAACTCCGAATCGGAAACTGACTATAAAGTTTACCCACACGAGTTTGATATCCACTCAGCATAATTGCTAAATCATGTGTCGCTTTGTTAACGAGTGGAGCGAGATTTTTTGCTAATAAAGTATACTGTCGTCGTCCTCTGTCAAAAGAGTTTATTTGTAACCAAACGTCATTTTTTGACCAATAAGCATAAACGGTGTTAAGAACGTCCAAACGCTCCCAGTTTACAAATTTTTCAACGGGAAAATAAAAATCTCGTTCCAAATAATATTGTGTGATTATGTGAGGACATCCCAATACATCTAAAACGCGCAATACAGTAATTTCTTGAAGACGATTCAGAACATAATCAATTGGAATGCTGTTGCGGCTGACAAATTGCACGATAGGCGTTTCGGTACTTAAAATATCTTTGTAACGATAGTCTGGTGACAGAGGATCGGGTGTGATGTAATTCCAATATTTTTCTACTTCATAACGAGTATTATCAGAGACAACACTTAATAAATTAGCCCACCAAGTATAATTATGACGTCCTAATATCTCAGCGAAATTACTTGCTAAATTAAAACTTTTTTGCGTAAATTCTTGCCTGTCGTGACACAACAGTTGCCACACAAACTCCCAGTCCAACTCTCTATGGAATGGTCGCCAGCCACTTGCTAGTAAACTTTGACGGTTACTATTAGCAGGAGCGCCTTCGTCATTTCTATAGTATTCAAAGTCCATATTGTCAGTTGTCCAGCAGTGGTGGAGTTGTCATCTCCTGATATAGGAGATTTGGCAAAAGTTTTATCGTAATATAAACTACTTACGTGTAAGTTGCTACAGTCATTGTTTCTCACTTGAAAGGAACTGTACCCTGAGAAGAGATTAGTGCTTGGCGGCGGAATTCACGCATTCGCTGGCTACGGCACGGTGCGCTAACACGCATGCTTACATCATAAGCTTTTTGCTCCTCCTTGTAGACGCTAGGCAATCGCCTTGGGTATGGTAGCTTTATTTGCGCGCCCGAGGTACTAGGCTAATCTAGTTTATAAATTTTCTATTTTTGTTTCTTGACACTTTTATACTACATATTTACTACAAAGTATGTCAAGGCTCTAGAAAAAGTTTTTATTTTTATACAATCACAAAAAATGACAAGCTTAAAGGTGTAACACTTTGCCGCCTACACCCATACGCTTATAACCCAATACTTACTAAATAATGTGATGAACTTTGTATCATATACAGCAATGCAGACATGTATATTTCCGGGTATCACATTAAATAATTGTTAAATATATTTAGTGCCTATAAGTTTACTAGCTATCATATTTTCCATTTTGCCTATAATGAGGAAGTGTATTCTCACTTCTTAAGCTTGAGGTATTTTTTCCTTAAAGTTCATTAAGTGAGTAAAGATAATCAACTTGGTACAGTTGAGACACGAGCCAGTCTAATGTGAGCGCTAGATAACCGCTTACGGAGTGCCTCGTTTATTTTCTCAAGACAGATGATGAGTTTTAGATGAATCTTCTGGAGAAGACATGAAGCAGGCACAATTATTCAGTCATCAGAAAAAGCACAATTCTCAACCACCCTTAATATTAGCGGTGGAAGATAATGAGGATAACCTACTGCTATTGAGTTATACTCTTGAGTCGCTAGGTTGTGAGCTTATTCGTCAAAACGATGGTTTAACAACATTACTTGTTGCAAAAGAATATCAGCCAGACATCATACTGCTAGATATTTTATTACCAGGTCTTAGTGGCATGGATATAGTGCGTTCTCTAAAACAAGAACCTCTAACCAGTCATATTGTAGTTATTGCGGTCACAGCATTAGCGAGTACAGACGATAGAGAACGCATTTTGAGTGCAGGTTTTAACGACTACATCAGTAAACCCTACATGATAGAGGATTTAGAAGCTCTTGTTAGCCATTACCTATGTAAAGAGTTGAATCCAGCTTCAGCTTATAATCTCTGTCAAGATTAAGCAGATCACGCTGACTTTGGAGTGTTACTTAATATCAAATGAAGTTTTTGTACTAAGTTTGTTAGAGTCAGATGTCGCAATGCGGATAGTCGGTGAATCTGTCAAAATAGCAATAATGCCAGTACGACCAGTCTCTAACGTAGCATCACTTAAGAGTTCTATCACTGTAACATTCAAAGTTTCTTCAATCAATGCCTTGAGTTGTGGCCCAATTGCATCATCCAAATCTGAGCGAACTTCCTCGGCTAATTCTTGGTTACCTGTTTTAAGCAGCAATTTTTCTGGTTTAGTGATAGAATTTTCTATGATAATTACGACATTCTGATCCGATAGTTGACAAGTGATTTTGCTAGGCTGATGACCGAGCTGGTCACGATACAAGGCTTGAATACGTTGTGCTAAAGTTCTTTCTACTTGACCGCGAGTAGGTGTAGGTGTAGTCATGTGCTTATTGTTTTTCCAAGAGATTTAGACCACCAGCGACAAGTCAAAAAGTGATGTTATAAGCTATTAGTTACTTAACTTCTCAGGCGTCACTCAGATTTGGGGTTGACAAACTAGGGACATTCACTCTTTACTCTTTGAGTTGTCAATAGTAGTATAACTTTACTAGAAAATCTAGTAAACTCGGGAATCCCGAACTATTGAGAACATTATATTGGTCAAAATTTCTAAAAATCACCTTCCAAATGCAGTATTTCCCATCGCTGTTAATGTAAAGTTTTGTCAACCTATCGGCATAAAACTTAATATATATCCCCGTAAAGTGCGATCGCACATCACAGGGAGTAAGCAACTTAGAAATGAAAATAGCTTAACTAGGACTTACGCACGAGTTACTAATGAACTTGATTGTGAGATTACTTCCTGATGTCGCAATGACACAACTACGTGATTTTGCGTAAGTCCTGTGAAGCTTATTTCGGCAGACGTACAGTAAATAGACTGCCTTTACCAAGTTCAGAAAAAACGTCAATTGTTCCCTTATGTGATTCAATGATACGCTGCGACAGATGCAATCCCAAGCCACTGCCAGCACGCTTATTTTTACCCTGACGAAACCGCTCAAAAATTGTTGCTTGATCTTCCGGAGCGATGCCAAATCCTGTATCTTGGACTTCAATGATCACCCAAGTATTACCTTCAGGTCCGACAGGTGTTTCAGATACACGAATGTTGACACTTCCTGTATCTGTAAATTTAATGGCATTTCCAACTAAATTGGCTGTGACTCGTCGTAATTCTGAGCGATCGCCTTTAACCACACCTGCTGTTTCGTCTTTTTGATCTAAGTTGCTAGAGTCTATATTGATAGTTAACCCCTTCTCAAGCACCAGAGGAGTGAGTTCTTGAACAATTTCTTCTACGATTTGCCGCAGATTGCAGGTTTCAAGTTGCAGATTTTTTTTACCTGCCTCAAAGCGGTAGACTTCTAGGAGGTTGTTCACCATTTCCAACAAGTTCTGGTTGCTGCGAATCATGGCGAATATCGCCTCTTTCATGTCTGGCGAAATAGCACAAAAGAGTTCTTGATGAAACAAATGAAGCATCCGATCTGCGGCTACTAGCGGGGTTCGCAAATCGTGAGTCAGACGTGAAACAAAGTCCTCTCGTTGGCGTGCCATTTTTCGTTGTTCATCAATACTGTGCTTGAGGCGTAGCATTGATCGTACTCTTGCCAGTAACTCTTCATGATCGAATGGTTTGCGAATAAAATCATCTGCTCCTGCATCTAAGCCTTCGACAACACTCGCATCATGGTAGGCTGTTATCAACAGTATAGGAATGTATGATATTTCTCGATTTTGACGAATGCGGCGTGTCACTTCATAGCCATCCATTTCTGGCATCATGACATCTAGTAAAATTAAGTCTGGTGGATCTTGGGCAATTTGCTCCAGAGCATGCATACCATTGGAGATTAACTCAACTTTATACCCTTCACTCTCTAAAATTGTTTCAAGTAAGATCAGATTATCGGGATTATCATCAACAGCAAGTATATATTCGACTTGAGAATTGTCTTGTGCTAGCATAACCATTTATTTTAACAAGCTAAACCTGTACATAGGCTGGATCAGCCCAACCATCCCCCAAACTTAAGTTTGGGGGAGAACGTTAATTATCTCTACTGTTACTGTGTGCACCTTCAGTAGCAAAACAAGGAATTGCTTGCTGTCTCCAAAAATGTTTTCTGGCTGAAGCATGAGTAAAGTTTGATGTTCCATCTGAAGCTTCTTGGCTTGAGGATGATATATGACGTGGTAGTTGAATCCGAAAGACTGAATGATTATTCAACTGACTTTCCACGCTGATGTTACCACCCATCGTTTGCAGCAACGCTTTGATCATTGGCAAACCCACACCTGTACCAGAATATTTGCGAGTCAGACTTTGATCCACTTGGCGAAACGGTTCAAAAATCTTTTGTAAATCCGCAGGAGCAATACCTATGCCAGTATCATGAACTGCAATCTCCACTTTTAGTTCTGGCAGTTCCTTCACTTCAACTTTTATACAGCCAGACTCTGTAAACTTGATGGCGTTTGAAAGCAGGTTGGTTAAAATCTGCCGTATACGTGTTGGATCATTGAACATCAAAGAGTTTTGCAAGTCCATTTGAATGAATAAAGACAGATTTTTCTCCTGTGCTAGAGAACGCATCTCTTCCACAGTAGCATTGACCACCTTTGATAAATCAAATATTTCTGGTTTGAAATCTAACCTTCCTGCCTCTAGCTTAGAAAAGTCAATAACTTGGTTCAGCAGCATCAGCAAGTGCTTAGCATTACTGAGGATACGCTCTAGCATATCTTTTTGCTGATGTGTTAGTTGACCAAACTTAGGACGTAACAATAGCTGAGAAAACCCAATGATCGCATTCATCGGAGTCCGTAACTCATGAGATATTGTTGCTAGAAACTGCGACTTGAGGTGTGATGCTTCGATGAGTCTGATGTTTTGTAACTCTATATGTTGTCGCTGTACTTCTAGTTCCTGGTTTTGACGAATCAGAAGTTCATTGCTTTGGTGCAGTTGTTGATTCACTAAGGCGACTTGCATTTCTGCTCGGTGAACGCGGATCGCATTGCGCAAAAGCTTTAGCAAAATTTCTGATGACAAACTCGATGACTTGGATATATAATCAGCAGCACCTGCTTTCATCAATTCAACTGCTATCTGTTCATCTTCATCACTTGTCAAAACGATAACAGGCACTTCGATATTGTTTAAACGCAGGTTTTGGAGTAGACTTAAACCGTCTTGGTCTGGTAAACAATAGTCGAGAAAGACGCAATCATACAAAGTATCACTCAAAATAGCGATCGCACTTCTTAAGTCACCCACCTCAGATACTTCCATTTCAACGCCTGTTTTGCTGAGGATACAACGCACTGCCATCCGGTCTACTTCATCATCATCTATAATTAAAATCTTTAGTTTTTCTTTCATTGTTTTTAGCCATCGCCATTAAATAAATTGTTTTTATTCTTATGATTTCTTATGTCTTGGCAGCAGACGTATAACGTTGAAATTATTTTATATTTTATGGTTGCTGTCGGATGTAACATAATCAACATTTGATAACTAGCAACGACTAATTACTCATCTCAAACTTCAAATTCCGGAAAAAAATTGGTAACTGATGGCATTTTGCACAATGTCCAATATTTCTTTAGTGTTGTCATGAGATTAATAAAGCTATTGAAACTCGCGATACATTGAGCTTAGAAGTCTCTACACCCCTTTATCCTAGTTTGAAGTTATCATAACTACCACATAAGTTGTTTTCCAAAGAGGATGGCAACGTCATTTTTAAAGTAGCTCTATCCCTCCCATTTCAAGCATATTCAAATCTAGCAAAATTCAAGGTTACTTTACAGAATTTTTTCGATTAATTCTTATTGCTAGTAGTTCTATTTGATTGGCAGCAACAAAAAGTGGGTTTGTAACCTTAATTTGTTTGAAGGCTAGTTTGAAATTCATAATATCAACTTCGTCATCCTCCACAAGTAGTATGTTATTCATTTGTTTGACCTAAATGATTTTAGATTTTAGATTTTAAATTTTAAATTTTAGATTGGGGTTAGTCGGTACAAGCCTCGTCCTTTTAGGACGAAATTAATTCTTCAATCCCAAATCCGCTCATCTTCAAGCTCCTCACCTTTAGGGTGGAGTCAATCCAAAATCCCAAATCCAAAATCCAAAATTGGCTGACATATTCTTTGATTTCATACAATCTGTTTTACGTATATTCCAGTTTATTTCTATAAATCACCAGAATTTAAGATGACAGATGAGCTGAAATTCATTCACTCATTCTGTAAAGACAAACGATCAATGACAAAAGGTTAGCTTAATGGAAAACATGCAATTTAAATGAATTGCAACTTATTTGCCTGTAATCAAATGTCGTTTGAAATCTAAAATGTTATGCTTTGCGACGAGAGCGTGCCCTATTTCCTACAAAATATGTAGGGGTAGCACAGTGAATGTAAGTGCGTACGGGCGCTCAGCATCTCAAAATTTAACGCAAAACTGGGATTTATGTCCTTAGGGATGCCTTGGCACATCTGACGATATTCACCCTTGGCGTGCGTAAAGCGCTAACGCCAGCGATTTGGGTTCGGGTTACCCTCACAGAAGTTTGCATCGCACACCGAAGTTCTAACCACCGGGAGTAGCTACTCAGACTTCAAGGGAAGCCAGAGGAACAAACAAAACTATTGGCAGGACTAATCTGACTTTGCTCCACTTGATTCTGACAAAATGATACTTTTGAGATATGCTGTAGGTTTGTCATTGCAGTAAGCACAACAACAAACACGACTCACAGGCATAACAATAATTGTTTGTGTGGAAATCAGAACAAAACCGTAGTCTAATAACGCACTTAGTATTTTTCAGTACAATTATAAATTGACACTCAAACACCTGCCTTCAGCCATTAGTCAGAACTATATATGACAAGACAATTGAGTTTAGGTGCTGCCAACTCGTGATTCTGCTAGCAAGCCGTTGGTGAGATCTTCCATTTGACGTACTCGCCTGCCGCTTCATTTTCCATGAGCCTTGGATGGACAACCCGACAACAATGTCTACTCGTAAAACCCGAGATCTGGATGTATTTTTGCGCCCTTACCAAAAAATTTGAATCAAACTAGTTAAAAGGATACGCCGCAAAAATACAAGGGTTGTCCATCCTTGTCGAGGGTTTGCCCAACCCAACAGGTGGTAGTGTGGCTGTTGACTGAGTATACTTAGAATTTTTCGTCCATAAAAGGCTTTTTTTTGTCAATCAACTTTAACAATGATTTTATAAAAAAAATCATTTGTTGTTATTTATTCGTTTTAGACTGGTAACAAATAACTAACTCTAACTTACTGATCAGGAAAAATACAAACTGTTGTTAAAGCTCATAAGTTTTATGCGTCTAGTCAATTGATGATCCATCATCACAAGGAGTACTAGTGGACATTTGCAAAATTATCCGACTATATTTGAAATTTTTTGAGAAATTACCCATATTTCCCAAACAAGATATTTGTCTGTATAAAATAGCAAGAAGAGAAAAAACTCCTTCTTTCTATCGGTGGATGCAAGTTTGATAAAATATCATCTATCTTTGGTTTTGGAAAATAAAAAAAACAATCTGCAAAATGTCAGATATTGACAGATGCAATCTCCTAAAGTAAAGAGTGTAACTATGAGTGAAATTAGTATTGTTTTAATTGAGGATCATGATCTGACTAGAATGGGGCTAAAGGCTGCATTACAGTCGAGCAACACACTTAGAGTTATAGGTGAAGCTCCAAATGGAACAAAAGGACTAAAACTTTTGGAAACAGCTAAGCCAGATGTAGCTGTTGTGGATATTGGTTTACCCGATATTGATGGAATTGAACTCACCCGAAGATTTAGAGAGTTCCAAAAACAGACGGGTGATTCAGCAACCAAAATCCTTGTTTTAACGATGGATCATTCAGAAGATGCAGTACTTGCGGCTTTTGCAGCTGGAGCTGACTCTTATTATATGAAGGATACAAGTATAGATAAGTTGACCGAAGCAATTCAAGCAACTCACACAGGGAACTCCTGGATTGATCCGGCGATCGCCAACGTGGTATTGCAGCAAATGCGGCAAGGTATTCCAGAAAATCAGCCATCTGAACTGCCTAAAACTGTCAAAATCGAAGCGCTGCCATCAGAATACGAGCAAGTTTTAGAAACTTATCCACTCACACAACGAGAACTGGAGATTCTAGAGTTAATAGTAGCAGGATGTAGTAACGGACAGATTGCTGAGAGACTATACATCACAGTTGGTACCGTGAAAACCCACGTTCGCAACATCCTAAATAAACTTTGTGCCGATGATCGTACCCAAGCTGCAGTTCGAGCTTTACGTTCCGGTCTAGTGGCATAAAGCATACGCTATCTTGGATTATCTACGGTCAATTATCATATTAGCCCAGTCTAAATCACACACTCAGCACCCTACTTTCAAGAGGAAATGCACTGTAGAGTTTTGCCAATCATACTCACAATCTAACATGCGATTGAATGATTAACAGTGGTTCAAACAGTTTCACTGTCTACTTTGCACTTCCTCTAACGTGCGTGCTATGTTTCATCTTCTTGAGTCGTGAAACAATCTAGATCCTGAAGTTGAGCACAAACTCTTTGAAACAAAAAACATTGTATTGCTCTACACTATACAATGAGATTGGCTGATCTTTAAGAAATAGATGTAGTGTCTTAACGAAAGGCAAGTCATCTAGGACTACTATTTGATTTTTGACGAAGCTAGGTACACTTCAAGAGCCTTTTTTCCTGTTAAGCGTTAAGCGTTAAGCGTTCCCTCCCTACGCAAACAATTTCACACTCATCAAACCTGATTCCTATACTAGAATTTCTTACAGTTATCTCTTACGATAGAACAGTTATTGCACTTGCGATAGAAGAGCAAGTCAAGTTTAGATTGATAACATATATAGTATAGTTATCAATTTGAAATATAGAGTTATGAACATTATTGCTTGGGTAGTTCTTGGTATCATCGCTGGAGCAATAGCTAAGGCTATTTATCCTGGTACTCAAGGTGGTGGAATTCTCGCCACAATTGTCTTAGGTATTGTCGGAGCTTTTGTTGGGGGTAGTCTCGTTACCTTTTTACAAACCGGAACCCTTTCCCTAACTGCAGCTACCTTAAGTATTCCTGGTTTGGTTGTTGCTGTGATTGGAGCAATGATTGCTATCTTCATTTGGGGCTTAATTACTCGTAGGAGTGCTGTTTAAATTAATGACAGTGAAAACAATGGTTAGAGCCAATTTATTAGGACTAACCTTTTTTGTTTTAAATTACTAAAAAACTCCACTGCAAATGAAACAGTGGAGTTTTTGACTTCGTAAAACCTTTAGTTAATTAACGACGTTACCTAGTTGGATGACAAAAGGGATATAGTATTCTATAAATTTTTCTTCAGTTCGTCTTTGATGTTTTCAGCAGTGTGTCTAACTTGAGCTTCTGCTTGCTTTGCTTTACCCTCAGCTTTTTGTTTTGGGTCTCCTGTTATATTACCAATTACCTCTTGAATTTTACCTTCGATATTTTTCGCTGTTGCTTCTATTCTGTTCTCAGCACTTCTGTCCTCAGTACTCATATGACACCTCTAGTTTTAGGTATTATGTGCGTCTATAAGATAGAATATCAGACTTACTTTTTATGTGTACCTATCTTAAGAAAGATATTGGGTATACACAAAAAGCAGTTTTTTTTAAAATCTCATACCAAAAGAGTATTTTAGATATATTCAGTCAAGTATTTATGACTAACAAACTATGAGTATCGGAAGAAAGCGCCGGAAAAATGTCTGGAAAAACGAGATTAATGACATTATTCGGGGTGCTTGTGGAGGCTTTTTATTTGGTATCCCTTTGCTGTACACAATGGAGGTTTGGTGGATAGGATCACTGGCAAAACCATCAATGATCATGTTGGCGATCGCCTTGATGTTTCTGGTAGTTTTCTTGCTGAACCGGACAGAAGGTTTTCGTAGAAGCAAACGAAACTCTCCACCCTATGGATCACTCACAGATACTATAGAAGCAATGGGAATTGGATTGGTTTGCTCCGCCTTCATGCTGCTGTTAATGCAAGAACTAACACCTGAAACTTCGATGAAGGAAGCTTTGGGTAAAATCGTCTTTGAAGGTGTACCATTTACCTTAGGCGTGGCATTGGCAAACCAGTTATTAGGAGACACTCGTGATGGTGATGGGCAAGGGCGAATAGGTGATTCAACAAGCGACGGAAGCCGAAGGAAACCAGATGAGTTACACGCTACCTTTGCCGATGTAGGTGCAACCTTGATTGGTGCAACTGTCATTGCATTTAACATCGCGCCAACAGACGAAATTCCTATGCTAGCAGCAGCGGTAACACCGCTCTGGCTTTTGGCAATTATTGCGACGTCTATACTTATTTCCTATGGCGTTGTGTTTCAGGCAGGTTTTTCAGATCAGCAAAAGCGCAGACAGCAACAAGGAATTTTTCAAAGACCATCTAGTGAAACTATTATGGCATACTTAGTGTCGCTAGTAGCAGCAGCTTTTATGCTGTGGTTCTTTCAAAAGGTAACCTTTAGCGATCCCTGGACAATTTGGCTGGAATACACTTTGCTGCTGGGATTACCTGCGAGTATCGGAGGTGCAGCAGGACGGTTAGCAGTATGAGTCAAGCAAATGAATCTAATGATCACAAAAAAGAACAACAGCAACCGAAAAGAACACTTGCAGAATGGGTAACTTTCGGTGCTGCTTCATTGATCCTGGCAGTTATTGTGAGTTTGGTAGGCTATACTTGGCTCAACGAAAAACATCAACCTCCTGTCCTTGGTGTTAGTAACAAGACAATTCGGGAAGCTGATGGACAATTTTATATTCCTTTCGAGGTAGTTAATACTGGAGGAGAAACAGCCGAATCTGTTCAGGTTATGGCCCAGTTGGAAATTAACGGCGAAGTAAAAGAAACGGGGGATATACAGATTGACTTTTTATCTAGTGGTGAAAAAGAACGAGGAGCGTTTATCTTTAAGCGTGATCCGCGCCAAGGTCAGTTAACAATAAGAGTGACTAGTTATAAATTACCTTGAAAAGTAGGTTAAACTCAAGAGTCAAAAGTCTAGAGTATTTTACTCATGACTAATGACTCATAACTATTTGCTAAACAGTTGTTTTTGCCTTTGACCAGACACCATTTTCATCTTCATCATATTGTTGATGAATAGTTTCCCAGGCTGCTTGTTCAGCCTTAGATTCATCATTTGTCTCTTTTATTGCAGTGTTATAACGTTCAATGAATGTACTCTGAGCTTCAGCAGAAAGATGAGAGCGAATTTCTGGAGATAAATCCTCTGGACCGTTGCAGCCAGCAGTACAAGCACGAGGTAGCGCTTGTTCAATTGTGTTGACTTCTTCACCACCAGCACTTTCAATCAGGATTTGGTATTCTCCAGAGCGATCGCCAGGCACTTCTGCCATCAGTAAGAACTCACCAGCCTCTAAGCGGGTTTGGTAAACTGCTGCTTTGTCTTCTGGCATTCCCAATGTGGTCAAAACAGATACTAAACCTGCGCCTGCACTTCCGGCGATCGCACCACTTGCAGCTCCTAACAGCACTGCACCAATCGGCCCTGCTGCGACAATTGGACCGACAAAAGGAATAAACAGTACGCCTACACCTGTGAGCAAGCTGAGGAAGGAACCGAATAAGGAACCAAAGATTGCTCCGCTTCTCAAGCCTCCCAGTATGACATCTCTTTTGCTAATAAAACCAGCAATTCGGGTTTCTGATTGAAAATTTCTGCCCATAACCGAAATATGGTCTCTGGACACACCCCGGTCTAATAAACGCCGAATAACGTCATCGACTTGCTTCTGTTCTTTAAAAACAGCTGAGATAGTACGCTCTGCCTTATATGCTTCCACCACTTGAAGACTCCTTTTTGTTTTTCCAGTTGACAGACTGAGGGGTAGATGCTCTTAATTTATTCATACCTCAATCTGCCAATTTAAACTCACACCTTAGGTTTAACAATTATTACTCAGGGACGGAGCGAGCGTATCTTACCTCTATCTAACAATCTGCCCTCAAAGCCGCAGGCTGTCTGACGATACGTCGCAAAACTCTTCACTGATTTGTGCTAAATCTGCCAACACAAATTACACGCCTACAGGAGTTTTTGTTTGTCCTATTGCCTGTGAACCATCTGACTGTAGCTCTTGCCCTTCAATAAATGAGCGCAGCATCCAAGCCATCTGTTCATGCCCTTCCATCAATCCAGTTAGGAAGTCAGCAGTTCCCTCGTCATGGAATTTCTCACTCGACTGATCTATATGCTCCCGCAAGTTGCGAATTACCTGCTCATGGTCTTCCACTAGTCGACTGACCATACCAGTTGCTGTGGGAACGGTACCACCTTCTTCCTTGAGACTGGCAACTTTGAGAAATCCTTCCATTGTGCCAATAGGATAACCGCCCAAAGCACGTACCCGTTCAGCTACAGAATCGATATTTTCAGTCAGTACTTGGTAGTGCTCTTCCCAAAGCTGGTGAAGGGAGCGGAATTGAGGCCCGACCACGTCCCAGTGGAACTTTTTAGTTTTTACTAACAGAAGATAGGCATCTGCCAAATCTTTGTTCAACAGATCAATTACACCTTGACGCTGTTCATCTGTCAAACCAATGTTTAACTTGCGCATAACTTTAAGTCCCTTAGCTCGCTTCTTCATTAACCTTTACAAATTAAACTCGTACCATCATCAATCTAAGGAAAGATTGTTTTTTCTAACTAAATATAAATAGACATCTCAATATACAAATCGAGATGTCTACCCAATGGTGAAATCAAAAATGAATTGCTCAAAACCCCAGAACATTGAGCAACAATTATTTGTTACACCCAATTTTAAAAACTACACCTTGGTTTAATGAAAAGGTATGGAAAGTAAGAAATATTGCTTACTTCTTACCTGTGATTTTTTCCAAAAAACTCTCAACTTTATCTTCTGCTGAAACTGCACTCTGGGAATTCTCAGGACGATTCATTTTATTCAAATCTGCAGCTCCCTGAACTTCGTTCAGTCCCTCGTTTGCTTTTCTTGTTGTCTCTTCCAATCCAAGAGGTGGTTTTGCAGTAGCTTTGTCAGTTTCCTTCTGAGTTTCTAGTAGCTGATCAGTAGCTTTTTGCGGACTGCTCTGTTTGGTACCAATTGCAGCAGCAGGAAACGCATTAGAGAAAATCAGCAAGGCACAAGTGAATACAACAATAAGAAAGCGTACGGGACGCAACACAGATAAACCAAAACTAATATTCTTCATTGAAACTCCTCCAAAGTAATCGTTATCCAAAATACACGCGTAGTTTTAAACATTGGCAGGGTAGCATTATAGACGCAGCCTGTCATGAATCTTCGATACACTATAGCTTACCTGATTTGGTATCTATCGAAAAAGTTTTGAGCAGTGGTTGCAAACCAATCTTAACTTTTAAAGAAAAGCCTCTGCTTTAACTTAGCCCAACAAGAGTGTCAAAAAGTAGCTGTACTTGTGTCTTTCAAAGCTTGATTGCAACCACCATTTCAATTTCGTCAAGATTCAGCCTCATACTTTTTCTACTTTCAATACCACAAAGATGAATCGTCCTGTGGGCTGAAATCTTTTTTTAGATTAAATTATCTATGATCAATCTACAGATAGATAAATTTTTTACTTTTTTGGGAAGTGAAGCAATAATGGTTTGGTGGATTAGCTGTGAATTATTCTTAATATACTAATTATTTTTACAATTAACAAAATGTAAGAATTCAGGTGTTTAAAACCTAGTCACAGAGCCAGTTTCAAAATAGACTTTGGCTTATTAATATACCTTTAGTCGCAATAAAGTACGAAAATATAGGCGTCATGTAATTTTTATTGAGAATATGAAGTTTCACATGGCGTTTTTTGGGGTACGGCATACTGTTCAGATTCAAGTATTAGAGGTTAGGAAAGGTTGCCAGTATATCAGTATTAGATTGGAGTAATTTGCTACATATGATATTTTAAGACAAATCAGCAAAGCGCTTTATTGGTAGTTGCTCCCCCACCAAAATCACTGCTGGCAACGCACTATCTCTTGTTAACTCTTGACATAACCTTTAATCAGCATGATTTTTTAGTTAGAAGCTCCTGCCAAAGGAAAAATGATTTCATCCAAAGTTTTCAGTAATTCTTGCTCATTGTAGGGTTTGGAGAAGTAGGCTCTAGCACCTAATTGCATTGCTAATTGACGATGTTTATCGCTACTGCGAGAGGTTAGCATAGCGACTGGTATATTTCTAAAGTCAGTATTTGATTTGATCCGACCTAAAAAGCCATAACCGTCAACACGAGGCATTTCAATATCACAAATAACAGCCTGAACTCTTAAACCACCCTGAAGTTTTTCGAGTGCATCTTGACCATCTTTAGCTTGCTCTACTTGATACCCTCCTTTTTCTAGAGTCAGGGCTAAGAAGCGCCGGACATTAATTGAGTCATCTACAATTAAAACGGTACCTTTTTCATTAATTGGCAGCAGTGATTGGTCATCAGCTGGCGTCAGGAAAACGGTCTTTAACCTTGGCGATGGTAGTTGATTTGTTTTAGGCGTGCGTTGGTTGGTAACAATCCAGTAAAGTAACTCGCTGGCATTGACCAGTGGGACTACCCGACCATCACCCAGAATCGTACAGTTGTTAAAGCCACTGGGTAAAGGTATATTTCCTTCAACTTGACGGATAGCAACTTCTTGCTCACCCCAACAACGATCTACTTGCACCGCCACTGGTTGATTGCCTTGGTTGACGATAAGTATACTAGCAGCATTAATTGCAGGGGGAGTTTCTAAATTCGGGTTGTCGTAGCGGGGGCAATTAAACTCTAAATGCCGACCCAGACGAACCAACGGTAACATGTTTCCTTGCCAATTAAGGACTTCGCTGGTTGCCATTGTGAACACTTGCTCATGATTCAGCAAGAATATTTCTGAAACCACATCTGTGGGAAATGCTAAAAGCATTCGGTTGCTTTCTATTAGTAGGACTCTTGCTACTGACAGTGTAAACGGCACTGATATAGTATAAGTCGTCCCTTTGCCTGCTACCGTATCAACTTTGATATCTCCCCGTACTTGTTTGAGGTTACTGCGAACCACATCCATACCAACACCGCGACCGGACAAGGCTGTGACTTGCTCAGAGGTGCTAAATCCTGGCTCAAAAATCAGCGATAGCAGTTCTTCATCAGTAGCTTGTGCTATTAGACTAGGCTCTAACCCCATAGCTATAGCACGAGTACGGATTTTGTCTAATGGAATCCCACGTCCATCATCTCTGAGAGTAATGATTGTGCGATTGTCTTGATGTGTGCCTTTAATCTCAATTAATCCTTGTTCTGACTTACCGGAGGCGCGACGTGTTTCTGGATCTTCCATACCATGATCGAAGGCATTTCGCAACATATGCATCAAAGGCTCATTTAAAGCCTCCAAGATGTTACGTTCAATTAAGACACCAGCACCCTCAATTTTCAGTTGGACGTTTTTGCCGTACTCTACACACAGGTCGCGCAAAGCCCTGGGAAAGCGATCAACAATATCAGATAGCGGACGCATCCGTACTTGAGTCAGCTTTCTTTGCAACTGCTTGGATGTTTTGGTGAGTTTGCGGGCAAATAAATCTGTATCGTCAAGACCGAGTTGAATGTCACTTGTGACTTCTTGGACTTGAACGATGGTTTCCATCACTTCTTGAGATAGCAGGTTTAATTCGTTATAGCTATCCATTTCTAGAGAATCAAACCGGCGTTGTGTCTGGTTGTCATCGCCAAATCCGATGAAATCGTCCACGTTTTGACTCGGTGGCAATGCCAGGAATGGAACACTAGATGACATTACACTCTGAGTTGATATCCTGTCATAAGCTGTACGTAATTGCTGATTTTCCCTGCCGAGAACTTGCACTCGCTGATTCAAATTACGAATCAGTTTGCGTAACCTTTCAAGTTGTAGATTTAATCCGTTGCGTTGAATAATCAGTTCCCCGAACAAATCATTAATTTGCTCAAGTTGCTTGCTAGGAACTCGAACTGTATTTTCCTGAGGTTCACTCTTATTGTTGTTACCAACAGTTTGTTCGGCTTTCGGTTCAACAAATTTGTAATTTGTTGTGGGAATTTCTTGAGCAACAACTGGTTCCGGATTTTGTGGCACTTCAACTTGAGCGTTACTCTCATCCGCAAAAGCTGCCTCTAAAGCTTCAAAATCAGCTGCAATGATTTGACGATCCAACCAAGTTTCTTGTGTTTCCTCTGATTGCAGAATGTCTGTTTCAAAAACTTCTGTTTCTGGATCTAGCAGGGGTGCTACTTCTACTTGTAGCAGTTCTGTTTGAGTATATGCTGCAGCTTCAAAAGCCAAATCCTCTAGCTGAATTTCTGTTGGTAAGCTATCTAGTTGATTTGTCATCACCAACGCTTGCGATCGCCGCCATGCTTCCAATGCCACACGGGCAACTGTTTCAATCTCAGAGGAAGGAGCTGCTTCTAAGTGGTTTGCCACTGATTCGCAAAGTTGAGTAAAAGCTGGTAATTGCAGCATTTCACCCAAACCACCTAACTCAGCTGCCATAATCGCAACTTCTTCTTTTAAACAAGGTTGTTCGCTATCTGCCAACACGGATTCTAAGCGTTGCAAACATCCTTCTACTTCTGTCTGAAACAGTAAAGGAATGATGTCTTGCCCATCTTCGGGAGACAGCATAGTTGCTGCATCCTCAGGAGTTGGATCACCCAAACGCGCATGCAGTTCTTCAAAAACTGGATAACAGAAAGTCGATAACCACTCCTCCTCTATAACATTGCCTTCTGATAAAAATTCCACTATCTGACGTAGCCAATCTACTCCAGATAACAATAAACTTTGTAACTCCGTGTTAATTTCTAAAGAGTTTTTTCTAGTTTTTAAAACTTTAAAGGAATCTTCCAGACGGTGAGCCAAATCACTCAGGGCGCGAAATCCCATCATGCCTGCACCACCTTTAATTGAGTGGGCAGCTCTAAGTGCGGCATTGATTTTTTCTAGAGAAATACGACTGTTGGTATTGAGTTCCAGCAATATCCCTTCGAGGGTATTCAGGTAATCAGTCGCTTCCTCCAGAAACTGCATCTGGATTTCTAATTCTTTGTCTTGTGACATAATATTTGCTATCAGTCATGAGTCATGAGTCATTAGTACTTACGAGGCAGTGCGCCCTTGCGGGTCACCCGCGTTGTAGCATCAGCCGTTCATTAGTCATTGATCAGTTAGACACAAATGACATGGACGCCACGGCAGTTACTCAAGTAGTGAAACTATGTACGACAGTCGCCTATCTTCGAGCTTACCTTCCAAAAAGCGGTGCCTCACCCTGGTTCTGCCTGTGTAGGGCGTCTTTCGGTAGAGTTAGACACAAAACTGATGACTAATTCACCTTGAAAGTACCAACAGTCGCTTGCAATTGCTGGGAAATCTCCACTGTTTCGTGCAATGATTGGGAAACCCTCATAGAAGAATCGCTTGTGCGTTGTGAGCTAGCAGCAATATCTTTCATCAATTGGCTGACTGTTTGCGAAGTTTGCGCCTGTGATGCTGTGGCGGTCGAAATCGACTGCACCAAAACGTCTATCTGACGTGAAATCTCCAAAATCTGAGCTAGATTTTGCTTGGCATCTTCGACAATGCGTGTGCCTTCGACAACAGTGGTGGTTCCCATCTCCATCGCTTGCACAACTTCAGTTGTTTCGCGTTGGATGTTCTCGACTATTTGTTCAATTTCTGTGGTGGCGGCGGCACTGCGGGCTGCTAATTCCCCGACTTCCTCTGCCACAACAGCAAAACCTTGACCTTCTTCTCCTGCACGTGCGGCTTCGATTCCAGCGTTGATCGCCAGCAAGTTGGTTTGCATGGAAATCTGATTAATTAATGCTACTACACGCGAGATTTGTTGGGTTGATTCTCCCAAGCGCTTGACTTTCTTGGCGGTTTCGCCGACTGTTTCACGCAAATACAAGATGTTTTGGACTGTCATATCCATTGCTACGCCGCTCTTTTTGGCAGTTTGGGCGGCGCTATTGGCAATGCTCGCTGCTTGCTGGGCGCTATATGCGACTTGTTGAATCGATTGGCTCATGTCATCAACTGCATAGAGTGTGCGGTTGATTTCTTCGGCTTGAACCAGTGCTTCCTCTGTCAGTTCACCGATTGCTCCAGAGTTTGTCCAGATCGCCTGATTCACCTGGGTAGCAGTTTGTTGAACTTGAGTTACAATCAAGCGCAAACTTTCAACGATAGAGTTAAAAAAGTCAGCAACTGTGCCAATTTCTCCTGCTGTTACTTCAGCACGCACTGTTAAGTCACCACTGGCTGCACCTTCTACTTCACTAAGAAGTTCCAGAAGTTGCGTTTGTAGAGTTTCTTTTTGTTGGCGTTCGTCTTGTGATACTGTTTCTGCTACTTGCCGTGCTTTTTCTACCTCTTCAAGAAGTTGGGCTTGCTCTAGAGCATAACCAACTTGAGTGGCGAGTTGTCTAAACAAATCTATCTCAGTTTGTTGCCAATTTCGGGGACTGTCACAATGATGAGCAATCATCAAACCTATCAATTGCCCCGCGATAATAATTGGTGCTACCAAATTTGCCTTGACTGCAAATTTCTCCAACATTTTGGTGTAACAAGCTGCATTGCTCAGACTAGCATCTTGATAGATGTTGGATATTGCCCGCACTCGACCATCTTTATAACTTTCTGCATGACGTTCTCGAAAACACGGGTCGTCGATTTCCACGCCTAACATTTTTGGTAAACCAGCTGTGATCGATTCCGCGACTACATTTCCATCCAAGGTTTCTAAGTTGAATTTATAGATGATAACCCTGTCTGTCTTCATTGCTTGACGAACTTCTCTAACAGCTGTTTTATAAATGTCCTCAACTTTTAGGCTTCTACGAGTACGTAGGGTAATATCTGTAAGTAGTTTTGCCCTTTGCGTGTCGAGTTCTTGATCTTTGATTAGCGCTTGGAGTTGCGACGCCATTTGGTTGATGTTATGACTCAAAATGCCGAGTTCGTCTTCTGATTGCACCTCCAAACGGGTATCAAGTTCTCCTAACCCAAGTTTTGCTACTGCTGTAGTTGCTTTGACAATTGGTTGTGTGGTTCGTTTGGCTAACCACACAGCAATCAGGGCGACAATTAATGCTGTCAATCCTGTCCCGACAGCAACTGTTAGTAATAATTGTCTTTGAGGTTCAAATGCAGTTGCTGTATTTGTTGCTAGAATGAATCGCCAGTTCAAATTGGGCAATCCATCTTGCGTTCTGGATGAGTAGCTAACAAGTTGCTGTTGGTTATCAGCTTGATTAACACTAATAAAAGAATCGTCTTTTTTTTGTGCTTGCCGTTGTGCTAAGCTCGGAAAAGTTGCTATGGCACTTCTAGTTATATCTTTATTATCCGTTGCCAAGAAGATTTTTTCGGAACCATCAGTCAGATAGTATTTACGCCCTGATTCTGCATAATTTTTGACGATATTATCTAGAGCTTTTACAGCTATCCTAGCTTTGACTATGGCAAGAGTCTGTCCTGTGCTACGTTTAATAGGTGCTGCGATAATAACCGTTGAATTTCCTGTATTTTTTGTGACTTCTGGTTGACTGATATAAGAACGGTCGTTTTGCCGTACTGCTTTAAAATCCTGACTATTGCTTTGATTGGGAATTGAATTTCCCTGAGATTGTGCAATAACATCACCATTTAAATTAAGTACAGCAATGCTATCATAGACTTTGTAAGTATCTACTTTGTGAGTATCTACAAATTTATCCAGCAATTCTTGTTTCTGTTTTTGAGAAAAAGTGTTGCTAAAATTAGGATCTGTAAAAATTGGTAGACTTGATATAAGTTGAATATTGTTATACCGTTCTATCATGAAACGGTTGACTTTGTCAGCCAGACTATTGGCTTCTGCTTGCTGAATTTGAGTAATTTTATTAGTTAAGGAATTACTGGCCACTAAGTAAGCAAGCGCTCCAATTGCTAAGACTGGAAGTGTACCAATGGCGATCGCAACTAGTGTCGCTTTGGTTCCTAAACTTAACCGCTTCAAAGTTAAAGATGCAGGATATTGTGTATATTTCTCACGTCTTTCAGTATATCCTTTTGTAGGGTTACTTTCATCTGTGAAATCTTCCGATGAAGAAACAGATGATCCATTTTTAGTATCAATCTTCTTCCTAGCTGCATCAGCTTTATTAAACATAAAGATATTCTCCTAAGGTGGTGAATGAACATATGAAAAATCAGTGTTTTCTTTTGAGTACACTCTAATCACAGCGGAGAATAGAAGACTGTACAATTGCTTGTGCATCTAAAACAAGCAACATTTCTTTTTGTTGAAGAACGCAACCACGTAGATAGGGAGTTAAGCTTGATGCAACTTGTCCCATGGGAGAGCGAATCTCATCAGGCAAAAACTTAGTTGTACCTTGTATTTCTTGTACAACTAAGCCTAAAAGGACTGAATCTACCCGGATAATTATCACATTATACATCCGTTGCCTATTATCTAGATATTCAAGATTGAACATCCTTGGTAGATCGATCACCCAAACTATCCGACTGCGCCAGTTTATCAATCCTATGATACAGGCAGGCATATTTGGCATCGATGAAATCGTTTCAGGTGGCACAACAATCGCTTCTTGCGTGTGCCTCATAGGCAGGGTGGCAGCTGTATGTCTATTTAGCCTAAATCTAAGATAGCCATCCCCCAAGCTATTTTGATTTTGTTTTATAGAAAGTGCTAATTTGGATTTATTCATTTGATTCAAATGACCACTGATTTAATAGCTCGTAGGAGCTGCTCCCGAGTGTAAGGCTTTGTAACGTATGCATCAGCGCCTTGTCTCATTGCCCACAATCGGTCAATCTCCTGATTTTTAGAACTGCAAATAACAATTGGCACTTTTTGAGTAACCGGATTCCTCTTAAGAGAACGACACAACTCAAAACCGCTCATTCCTGGCATAACCACATCGGTAACGATAACGTCTGGATTTTGTGATTGTGCTTTTTCTAAAGCTTCCTTTGCACCAGTGGCTTGAATAACGTTATAACCACTTTCTACAAGATAATGGCTCATCAGTTCCAATTCACTTAGAGAATCTTCAACAATCAAAATTGTACCAAGTAAAGTAATACTCACTTATACGTCTCCTTTATCAGTAAATTGTGTTTATCAAAATTTGTGACTCTTCCTATACATTTACCTCAATTATCAATATGTTTAAACACCATTTTCAACAAATCTGATTGAGAAAAAGGCTTCGTCAAATAGCCTGAGGCTCTTACCATTTTTGCTTTTGCTCTGTCTATCAATCCTGTTCTGCCAGTCACCATAATAATAGGGAGATTTTTAAAAGCTGAATGCCTTCGTAACAAAGAACATAGCTCATACCCATCTAAATTTGGCATCTCTACATCTAGCAAAATTAAGTCAGGTTTGCTGCGGAGAATTTGCATCAAAGCTTTAACCGGATCGTTGATCATCACAACAGAAAATGTACTTTCATCCAAAAAGTGCTTGATAGAATTTAATACTGTTGGACTGTCATCTATACAGGCAACTGTGTATGCACTCTTCTCACGAGATTGGTAAGAATCTTTGTTGTTCTTAATATCAGACGTTTCAAAATTATTCCGTTTTGGCAATTCTTCTGCTAGCTTGACTTGATGCCCCATTGGCGCAACCTCAGTGGTAGACTCGAAATGAGAGGCAAGTTGCTTATCAACGGTTGATTGGGTCTGTTGGCGATGGCGTAACTGCTTTTGACAATTTTCTACAAGTAATCTCAAGTCCAAACGACAGAACTTTGGTAGTTCATTTAAGAGAGTTTCACTCTTAAATTCATAACTACCTTGCTTTACTATTAGAAATGACTCCAGTACTTCTCTTGCCAATTCATCTATCAGAACTGCGGCTTGGGGAGGAGTGATGTATTCTTCGTTTACTAACCAGCAAATCGCCTGATAATCTGGTTGTGGTGTTGACTGATGATCTTTATTTTGGTCAAATATCAGTCTTACTCGCATAAGAGATGCACTGTTGAGAGTATGTGTTTGCTGCCTCAAACGCCCCAAAATATTTTCAAGCCGTTCAAACATTTTATCTGAAGAGGCATAAACCAGTTTACCGTCATCTAAATAGATTGACCAAGAAGCCGACTCTGTAAATACTTGTAAGCAGCCTGTAGCACGCCGACTTGTTAATTGTGCTAATAGAGATAGCGGATGTAGTTTCTGAAAAAACTTGTAGCTACCTAGAGGAGTTGTGCTCATTTTGCTTTTACTTAGGCTAAATTCTTGCTAGTGTGAGCTAAATTTATGCAGGGTTTTCCACAAGTCCGTTGAAACGGTTTATAGCTTTTGTTATCAAAAGTACAAAAGTCTAGCCTTAAGATTTGTTGGAAAACTCAGCGGCAGCACCCTTCTATCAAGATAGAAAAAACCTCAGATAACTCGCAAATTCCAGTTAAATTTACTAACTTATACTGAGATTAGCAGACATCTTTACATAACAAGTTAAAAAAATGTAAAGACTAGATGAAGCAAATCACCTCTAAGTAAGCCTTGTTTAATGCCAACCGAGATAATACTGCTTTTTATTGCCAGAGGAACCCTGCTATCTTTAGTACTCGTACCTAAGTATAATACGGTTTTTGGAACCGAGGTAAATCTCAGGTAAATTTTGCTAAAACGACAGTGTTTTTACTTGTAAAGTGTGTAAAGTTAACATAAATATCCGGGTAACAGAACAGTGTCACTGTCTGTTATATACCCCAAAAGTGAAATCTGCCAATCACATTCTTAATACAGCTTTGACATATGTACTTGTATGAATTATAACTAAATGATCAAGAAGAGAAAGAATGAAAAAAAATTGTAATGACTGTTGTGTATAGTGTACTGTCTCAACTGTCATTGTAGCGATTTCTACTTATAGAGATTCTTTTGTAGTACAAAAAAGACATTTAAGACAAGTGCCGTTTTAAAGAAAAATTATAGTCTCCAAACAAAGAGCAAAAAAATCTCTCATATCATTTGACGAAATGCTTGATACAAATAATTTTTCTACAATTATTTCCCCCGGTAAGAGACTACCCTCCACAAGATCCTGCCCATTTGTATCAACCTTAAAGTGATACGGATTATCACCTTTTATTTTTGCTAGATATTTTTATACTTTGATAAATTAATGTTTTCAGTTAGCAGTCTACATATTTCCGACTTTTTGGACAAATTCCTTGTGTATAGAGGCAAATACTGTATATATCTCCTCCACAAGATACCCTGGTTGGACTCGCGTTCGCTTAGCCTGAAGCAGGCATACACTCTCGCGAACGCATTGGTGAGGCGTATCTCACAATATACTTAGCCTCTCCAAAAAATACACGTTTTAGCGTAAACCTTAACAGCACTTCAGGGCAATAGGTTAGCGATCCGCGCTCCCTTGCGATCGCTCTCAGGCTATTCATAGGGGATCATAAAAAACAATTCCCCAACACCCTTAATCAATTCAAAATTGATCAGGGGGATTGGAGAATTAAGACTTACACATAACACGGGTGATAAAAAACACCTGCGAACATAATTACTCAATTACCATTCTTTTATAGTGCGGATGAAAGGACTTGAACCTTCACACCTTGCGGTACTAGAACCTAAATCTAGCGCGTCTGCCAATTCCGCCACATCCGCATCAGTTAGCTACTATATCATAACAAAGTTATGTCTTGCAATATCTAACGCTTAATTATTTCGTGGTTAGTTGTTAGTTGTTTAACTACCTGCTAAGGGGCTTGTGTCGGAATTAGCTAGGTCATCGCAACACGAGGCAAACGGTGCTTAAACCCGCAGAGAATTTCCCAAGAAATTGTATTTAACTGATTTGCCCAATCTTCAGCAGTAATTTGTTCTTTTCCCTCAGTTCCAAGTAGGGTGACGACTTCGCCTTCTTGCACATCTGGTAATGCACTCACATCTAGCATCAACTGATCCATTGTAATTGTGCCAATCTGCGACACCCGTTGACCGCGAATTAAGACTTGCATTTTGTTGGAAAGATTGCGAGGAACTCCATCTGCGTAACCAATTCCCACCACAGCAAGACGGAGTTCATCTGAGGCAATAAATTGATGACTGTAGCTGACGCCAGTTCCAGGAGGAATGGTTTTGACTTGCGTGACTCGTGCTTTGACTTGTAAAACGGGTTTCAAGTCTATGTTTAAGCGAAAATGATCAGCTGGGTAAAGTCCGTATACAGCTAAACCCACACGCACAATATGGTAGTGCAATGCTTTATCGCTCAAGGTAGCAGCTGAATTTGCTAAATGTAGACAAGGCGGTTCTATCCCTACTGTTCTTAGTTGAGCAATCACTTGCTCAAATCGTTGTTGCTGTTGTTTCATTGTTGTAGGGTCCAGACTATCTGCCGTTGCTAAGTGAGAATATATACTAGCGATAGTCAGATGAGGTAAGCGTTCCACAAGCTGAACAAACTCAGCAGCCTCCTGCCAATTTGTTCCTAACCTGGACATTCCCGTGTCTAATTTAACGTGTACAGGGAGTGGAGTCTTACAATTGATGGCTTCTAGAGTATTGGAAAAAACTAAAGCTTGTTTGGGAGATATTAGTGTTGGTTGAAGTTTCCATTGAGCGATCGCATGAATTTGCTCTGGGGTATGGGTTGCACCTAGTATCAAAATTGGAGCTTTAATTCCTGCTTCTCGCAATTGAATTCCTTCGGGAACTGTAGCGACTCCTAACCAACTGGCTCCCGATTCTAACGCAGTTTGGGCGACTGTAACTGCTCCATGTCCATAAGCATCGGCTTTTACCACTGCCATCAGTTGGGTGTGCGCTGACAGTATCCTTAAAACCTGCTTGACGTTGTACGACAATGCTGACAAGTTAATTTCCACCCAAGCACGTTGGGATAACCAGGGGTAGGTATTTGACTCCTGATTAGAGGTTACACTGGACGTTTGCTCGTGGCTCAACATCTTGAATGACTCCTATCACACCAGTCTTTGGCTTCTAAATCATTTAGATCATTCTCACTCCTAGAAGCCTAATCGTGATTAATCAAGAAGTTTACCTCTGATTTCGCAATTGGCACAAGATCATGAACACGAGAATTAGGTAAAAAGGAGAATTCTTTTTAGATCTTGACTTTTTATTATTTGTAGTTTTTACTATTGGGATAGTATAATTTTTTTTCATCACCAAAGCTGAATATAATTGTGTTAATATATGTAAAAATAATAGCCTGAGCGCCTATCAATGGGGAAGGTTTTAGTTTTAAACGCCTCTTACGAACCGCTCAATATCACGAGCTGGCGGCGAGCTGTCGTGTTACTGATTAAAGGCAAAGCAGAGCGAGTAGAGTTTAATAACACGCAACTCTACTTAGACTTTCCGCTTCCGACAGTCATAAGGTTACGCCACTATGTGCGCGTTCCTTATAAGGAGATTCCTTTGACTCGTCGAAATCTACTACATCGCGACAGTCACACTTGTCAGTATTGCGGTTACACAGGCGATGATTTAACTTTGGATCATGTCATTCCACGATCACGTGGAGGCGGCGATACCTGGGAAAATATTGTTACAGCATGTGTCCGCTGCAATGTTAGAAAGGGTAGTCGTACACCCAACGAAGCTCACATGAACTTACGTCATAATCCACGCCGACCTTATAGTAGTCTTTACTTTGAGGTCACCAAGCACCTAAAAAGTGGTACTCACCAAGAATGGCAAAAATACGTTATAGGACTCTGACACCTTCTGCAAAATCTAAACAAGGCAGATAGTTGTCAGTTTTTTTGGCTTTGCTTGATATTTGAGCTTGTTTACAGAGCTTTACATATCTCAACCTAAAAAGCTAACAAAAAAGCAGCAGTTAAGCGGTTTAATTGCCAAGGTCACTTTTGCTAGAATAACACATATCAACACCAAAAACAACAGGGTGCGTTCTAAATCTACCAAAAAATCAGGGGTAGGTATTAAAGGCGTTTTCCTGCCAAGTTAGCAACGATAAGTTCTTGACAAAAAAAGAGGCTCAGAGATAATATGTCATGCTCTGATATTTCTGCAAAGATCGTAATGTGTGGCTGAAGTGTTGAAATACAAACTGTAGTATCTATTGATGAAAAAAAGGAGCCTCACACTTATAAAAACGTTTCGTATGCACTTTAATTCTTCTGTGACTCAGATTTCGAGTTTGCCATTAACGGGTGATCCTACTCCAAACGATTTTGAAATAGACAACAAAGATTTAGCAGAAGTTCCACTCACTAGACACTCAGGTACAACATTCGTAGGTGATGGTTCTTTTGTGGGTCTGCGTAACAATTCATTGGTAAATCAAAAATCAGAAGAGCTGCACAACACGTTTCTTGCGCATAAACAAGAACGCCAGTTAATTATTCTTCAAGATTTTCCAGATCCTGACGCTTTATCGTGTGCTTGGGCTTACCAGCTCATAGCTCAGCAATATGACATAAAATGTGACATCGTTTACGCTGGTGCTTTGAGCCACCAAGAAAATATCGCTTTGGTCAAGCTGACAGGCTTACCCGCGCAGCGTTGGACAATACAAACACTAAAAAGCAAGGACTTATCTTCTTACCAAGGTTTTGTTCTTATAGACAACCAGGGAACGACTTCTCAGCTAGTACCTGTTGTTCAAGAGGTAGGGATACCAATAGTGGCGGTTATTGACCACCACAGTTTACAGAGTGACATGAAATCAGATTTTTTTGATGTTCGTCCCTCTGTACGAGCAACAGCAACGATTTTCACTCAATACTTACAGTACGGACTACTGACTCTAGATAGCAGTATAAATCAACATGTAAAATGCGCGACTGCCTTGATGCATGGCTTGCGATCGGATACTAATAGACTGATGCAAGCACAGGAAGAAGATTTTATGGCAGCAGCGTATTTGAGTAAATTTTATGACGCGCAGTTGCTGAACGCAATTCTACAGGCAAATCGTTCTAAGCGAGTCATGGATGTTATAGAGCGATCGCTCAAAAACCGCATCGTGCAAAATAACTTTTCTATTGCTGGTGTTGGTTACTTACGCTACGATGACCGCGATGCAATACCCCAAGCGGCAGATTTTATTGTGACAGAAGAAAACGTCCACACAGCTTTGGTGTACGGTATTGTTCACGATGAAGATGAAGAACTAGAGGTGGTGATTGGTTCTTTAAGAACAACCAAACTAACCCTCGATCCTGATGAGTTCATTAAAGAAGCCTTCGGTCAAGATAGCAGCGGACGCTTTTTCGGCGGTGGACGGACAAGCGCAGGTGGGTTTGAAATTCCGATGGGTTTCTTATCAGGAGGTAATGAAAATTCTGCTTATGCGAAGATGAAATGGGAAGTTTTCGATTCTCAGATTAAGCAGAAGCTTTTAAGATTGGTGAATCCGAAGGATAATCCTATACAGTCGGAGTAGAATCATCAGGAGGCAGTGCTACAACGCGGGTTAAGCGCGTTATAGCACCTGCCATTCCTTAGTCCTTAGTAACCAAAGACAAAGGACTAAGGACTAAATATCCTTGGGATATTTCCTCCACTGTATGGGTAAAACACCACTTGCATCCACGAGCATTTATTCGCACTGCCTCGCCTCCAAACAGCTTACGCTCACAAAGGACATTCCGCCGTGGAACTGTATTTAATCCGTCATGGTATAGCTGAAGAAAGGCGACCAGATCTTAAAGACGAGGAACGCTCACTGACAAAAGAAGGTCGAGAAAAAACGGAGAAAGTAGCCCAGCGATTGCGAAAGCTGGGTTTGCATTTTGATTTGATTGCGAGTAGTCCCTTAATACGAGCTCGCCAAACAGCAGAAATTCTTATAGCCGCAGGGCTGAGTTCTAAGGTAGAGGAATGTTCCTATCTCGCTCCAGATGGTCGGATTGAAAATTGGGCTGTAGACTGGTTGAGTCCAAGAAATTATTCACCCCAAACCCAACTTGCTTTGGTTGGACATGAACCAGATTTGAGCGCTTGGGCAGAAATTCTTTTATGGGGACAAGCAAAAGCAACGTTAGTTTTGAAAAAAGCGGGTATGATTGGGGTAAAACTACCAGAAAAAGGCTCCCCTCTGGGTCGTAGTCAGATGTTTTGGTTGACGCCACCCAAGTACTTGCTCTAACAGTAGAGTAACGTTTCTGAAAGAATTTTTAGGAGAACGGATACTGTTATGGTGATAACAATTTCTGGTAAGTTAGCCTGAAAAGATCTTTCAAAAAAAAAGCAGATGGTGTTGCCATGATGGTGTGCGAATATAAGCCTGGTTTGGATGGCATTCCCGCCGCTCAATCCAGTATTAGCAATGTTGACGGACAAAAGGGAATACTAGAATATCGTGGCATCCGGATTGAGGAACTAGCAGAAAAAAGTACATTTTTGGAAACTGCTTATCTGCTAATTTGGGGTGAGCTGCCTACATCGAAAGAACTCGCAGCATTTGAGGATGAAGTTCACTCTCACAGACGGATCAAATATCACATTTGCGACATGATGAAGTGCTTTCCAGAAAGCGGTCATCCGATGGATGCACTCCAAGCCTCAGCCGCAGCATTAGGCTTGTTTTATTCACGTCGTGACTTGAATAATCCTGCTTACATTCGGGATGCTGTCGTTCGCCTCATAGCAAAGATTCCGACAATGGTGGCGGCGTTCCAGTTAATGCGAAATGGGAATGATGCAATACGTCCCCATGCGGACTTAGACTATTCTGGCAACTTTCTGTACATGCTGAATGAGAAAGTACCAGACCCATTGGCGGCGCGGATTTTTGATATCTGCTTGATACTTCACGCTGAACACACAATGAACGCCTCCACCTTTAGTGCAAGGGTTACAGCGTCTACTCTAACTGATCCATACGCAGTGGTAGCTAGTGCGGTGGGAACGTTAGGAGGACCGCTACACGGTGGAGCGAATGAAGAAGTCGTTGAGATGTTGGAAGACATTGGCTTTGTAGAAAATGTCCGTCCCTACATAGAAGATTGTCTAGAACGCAAAGCCAAGATTATGGGTTTTGGACATCGTGTCTACAAAGTGAAAGACCCACGCGCCACGATTTTACAGAACTTGGCAGAACAGCTGTTTACCAAGTTTGGGCATGACAAGTACTATGACATTGCCGTAGAAATGGAAAGGGTGGTGCAGGAAAAACTCGGTCACAAAGGAATTTATCCCAACGTTGACTTTTATTCTGGTTTGGTGTATAGGAAGTTGGGAATTCCTACAGATCTGTTTACGCCAATATTTGCGATCGCCCGTGTAGCTGGTTGGTTAGCACATTGGAAAGAACAGCTAGAAGAAAACCGGATTTTCCGTCCTACCCAAGTTTACGACGGTAAGCATGACGTTTCTTACACTCCCATCGACCAGCGGTAGAGTGATCAGGGGATTATGAGGGAAGCAGAGAATTTTCCTACACTCCCTCACTCCCTGACTGCCACACTCCCACCACTAAGGGTTTTCTTCGTAAATCCCAATCCTTACCATCAGTAGAAATTCTCGTCTGGATAAAGGGGCGAAAACCATCCAACGATATACTAGGCATGGGAATTGCAAAAAATCTTAAATTTTGCATGATTTAGGCAGAAATATTAATGAGCGAATTTACAGTTATTAACAAGTGTGGATAGTTGTAAAGGACAATGATCTAAAGGACTTGAAGAGCAAAAGACATGAATTCAGGAATTGATCTGCAAGGAACTTTTATAGAATCCCTCATGGATTTGGGACTAAGCGCTGGTCTAGCCAAGTCAATTTGGATGCCAGTGCCGATGATACTAATGATTATTGGTGCTACAGTCGGTGTCCTAACCTGCGTTTGGTTAGAGCGGAAAATTTCTGCAGCCGCACAGCAGCGGATTGGTCCTGAATATATTGGTCCTTTAGGTTTGCTGGCTCCAGTAGCAGATGGTATGAAGCTGGTTTTCAAAGAAGACGTGGTACCAGCTAAGTCCGACGCCTTACTATTTACCCTTGGTCCAATTATCGTAGTGTTGCCAGTGTTTCTGTCCTACCTGATTGTGCCATTTGGACAGAATCTGGTGATTACAGATGTTGGGATGGGCGTGTTCTTGTGGATTGCTTTATCTAGCATTCAACCTATTGGCTTGTTGATGGCTGGTTATGCATCCAACAACAAATACTCTCTCCTGGGAGGGTTGCGGGCAGCAGCGCAGTCAATTAGCTATGAGATTCCGTTGGCACTTGCAGTGCTGGCGGTCGCCATGATGTCCAATAGCCTCAGCACCATCGACATCGTGGAACAGCAATCCGGTTATGGCATTCTTGGCTGGAACGTATGGCGTCAACCAGCTGGGTTTATCATCTTTTGGATAGCAGCCCTAGCCGAATGCGAACGATTACCCTTCGACTTACCCGAAGCAGAAGAAGAACTGGTTGCTGGTTATCAGACTGAATACTCTGGTATGAAATTCGCTCTTTTCTACCTGAGTTCCTACGTTAACCTGGTCCTTTCTGCCCTGCTAGTATCAGTTTTGTATCTGGGTGGTTGGGATTTTCCGATTCCCATTAACCTGATAGCGAGCACTTTGGGAGTCAGTGAAACAAATCCCGTGTTGCAGGTTGTAACCGCCTCCTTGGGAATCACCATGACTGTACTCAAAGCATACTTCCTGGTCTTTCTAGCAATTCTGTTGCGCTGGACAGTACCACGTGTTCGTATTGACCAATTGCTAGATTTAGGATGGAAGTTCTTGCTGCCTGTTGGTTTGGTTAACTTGCTACTAACTGCAGCCCTGAAACTTGCCTTTCCCTTTGCCTTTGGTGGTTAGTCATTAGCACGAAGGACAAATGACGCTGATAACTTCAAAAGAGAGAGACACAATATGTTGAAGTTCCTTAAGCAAGTTGGTGATTACGCCAAAGAAGCGGTGCAAGCTGGTCGCTATATAGGTCAGGGTCTTTCTGTTACCTTTGACCATATGCGGCGTCGTCCAGTCACCGTGCAGTACCCTTACGAGAAACTGATTCCTAGCGAACGATTTCGCGGTAGGATTCACTTTGAGTTTGATAAGTGCATTGCCTGCGAAGTTTGTGTTCGGGTTTGTCCGATCAACCTGCCTGTAGTGGATTGGGATTTCGATAAGGCAACCAAAAAGAAAAAACTCAAACACTATAGCATCGACTTTGGAGTTTGTATCTTCTGTGGTAACTGCGTGGAATTTTGTCCCACGAACTGTCTGTCAATGACAGAAGATTATGAACTTTCTACTTATGATCGCCATGAATTGAACTATGACAGCGTGGCGCTTGGTCGTTTGCCCTACAAGGTCACTTTAGACCCAATGGTCACACCTTTGCGTGAGCTCGTTTATTTACCGAAGGGTGTTACTGATCCCCACGGTTTGCCTGCTGATGCACCTCGCCCTGGTGCGCGTCCAGAAGACCTTGTAGAGCAGGAAAAGTAAAGGTAATTAGTCAAGAGTCAACAGTGCATAGTTTTTGACTCTTGACCTTTGACTATTAACTTTTAAGTGAGGACAAAAAACGGTGAATCTTGCGGAAGGAGTACAGATTGTTTCATTTGGCATACTGGCAGTGATGTTGATTGGAACAGCACTCGGTGTGGTGCTGTTTGAAAACATCGTCCATTCAGCCTTTTTGCTAGGAGGCGTATTTGTTAGCATTGCTGGACTATACCTATTGCTAAATGGTGACTTTGTAGCAGCAGCGCAATTGCTAGTTTATGTTGGCGCAGTGAACGTGTTGATTTTGTTTGCCATTATGCTGGTAAACAAGCGGCAAGCTTTTGCACCCTTCCCCACTGCTTGGGTACGCAAAGCACTCACAGGTGTAGTCAGTTTGGGATTGTTTGCACTTTTAAGTACGATGGTGTTAGCAACTCCTTGGTCACTGTCTACTGACATACCTCCAAGCAACACTATTGTTTTAATCGGTCAACATTTCTTCACTGACTTTTTATTGCCTTTTGAACTCGCTTCCATTTTGCTGTTAATAGCAATGGTAGGCGCGATAATTTTGGCACGTCGCGAGTATCTGCCTGAACAGACCATTTCTTCAGAACAACAGCAAGTTTTGACGTTACCAGAACGTCCTAGAGAATTGGTCTCAATCGGTGAATCAAGCCGCAATATTCAGTAAACAGTTATCACTGTTCATTGATAACTGATAACTGACAACTGATAACTGACAATGGGGGAACACCAACATTCATGCAGCTCCAATACTTTTTACTACTTGCAGCAGCTTTGTTCTGCATCGGTATCTATGGCTTAATTACTAGCCGTAATGCTGTCAGAGTGCTGATGTCGATTGAGTTGCTGCTTAATGCCGTTAATCTCAACTTAATGGCATTTTCCAATTACCTAGACTCAGTAGCAATAAAGGGTCAGGTATTTACCGTATTTGTTATTACCGTAGCAGCAGCTGAGGCGGCGGTAGGTTTAGCGATCGTGCTTGCCATTTATCGTAACCGCGACACTGTTGATATGGAGCAGTTTAATCTCCTGAAGTGGTAATTCTGTGGAGCTCAAACAGGTCATTATTGCTTATAAAGCACGAGATTCCCAAAGTAAACGCTGGGCAGAAATTTGTGCAAAGCAACTAGAACATCGCCAATGCCAGGTTTTGATGGGACCAAGTGGACCCAAAGATAACCCATATCCGGTATTTTTGGCTTCAGCTGGACAACCCATTGACTTGGCTGTGGTACTTGGCGGTGATGGTACTGTTTTAACTGGTGCAAGACATCTAGCCCCGGCTGGCGTCCCAATACTAGCAGTGAACGTGGGAGGTCATCTGGGGTTTTTAACCGAGTCTGTAGACGAATTTCAAGACACCGAACGAGTTTGGGATCGACTCTTAGAAGATCGTTACGCTGTGCAGCGGCGGATGATGTTGCAAGCCTCAGTCTTTGAGGGAGATAGGACACATTTGGAACCAGTGTCTGAACGCTACCTGGCTTTAAATGAAATGTGTGTCAAACCCGCTTCCGCTGATAGGATGATTACCTCAATTCTAGAGATGGAAATTGATGGTGAGATCGTCGATCAATACCAAGGGGACGGGTTAGTTATTTCTACTCCCACTGGTTCTACGGGTTACACCGTTTCTGCGAATGGTCCGATTATACATGATGGTATGGAGGCGATTACTATCACTCCCATCTGTCCGATGAGTCTTTCTAGTCGTCCCCTCGTGTTACCCCCTGGTTCTGTCGTCAGCATTTGGCCTTTGGGTGATTACGATTTAAGTACCAAGTTGTGGACTGATGGGGTGTTAGCAACTTCGATTTGGCCCGGACACCGTGTTGATGTGCGGATGGCAGATTGTCGGGCTAAGTTTATCATTTTACGGGAAAACAACTCGTATTATCAGACGCTGCGAGAGAAGTTGCTGTGGGCAGGAACAAGAATTCGCTATAGTAGTGCGAGTCATGCGAATTGAGAGTTGTTTTCTAGTTTCTCAATAGACTTTTTGATCTCAACTACCAGACGAAGCCTGCTTCTGCAGGCTTTGTTTGTTTAGATAAGGCAGAACTGGCAGCAGAACACGGTTAAAGTCACAATAAACCCCTACAACGATATCACTGTTTCTGCTATTTGAGTTCCCGCATGACGGGGGCGAAGGTGCAGGGTGATTTCGGTATCGAGGCGCTTGAGGAAAATAAGCAGCTTACCCTCACTGAACTATTGAAACTCTCCTCTCATCAAATACGATACTTCTGGCTGGGGAATCCCAAGAAGTTTGCTGATTTCCCGCTGTTTCAGGTTACGTTGTTTTAACAGGTTAAGTACCACAATCCCAATCTTGCCACGGGTAAAAAGTTCTTCTGCATCCTCTAAGCCAAGATCAGCAAAAACGTTACCACTACTTTCTTCAAAAACGCTTTCTTCTGTCATGGTTGTTCCTCCCGTGCGTCTGTTACCAAATTTACAATTCAACAAGCGTTAGTCAAATTATCAATAAAACTTTGCTAAATTCTCTCCAGGCTAGATAATAGTAAAGTGCTTATTGCTAAGTTATGCACAACTTCATCCAGCTATGGCAATCCTAATTGAGTTGTGTTTGCGTAAGCGTACGCTGTCTTCGCTCAATTTTCTTAGTTTTCTGCCTTGTGTGTCCTCTGCGGTTCCTTATAAAATAGAAACCAAATTATGCGCCATATCAAACTCGCTCCAAATTGGTTGCGGTTTCTCATTGTCGTGGTGTTAGTGGTGGGTGTGTTTTTTCGCTTCTTCAATATTGATGGCAAAGTTTACGGACACGATGAAACTTACACCTCATTGCGAATTTCTGGATATACAAAGACAGAAATCAGACAGCAAATTTATAATAATCGTGTTGTTAATAAAGAAGCTTTTGCTAAGTTCCAGCGTCTTAATCCTGAAAAAAATTTAGGTGATACACTGAAATCTTTAGCGATTGAAGACCCTCACCATCCTCCGCTTTATTATGTCATAGCACGATTGTGGGCACAAATCTTTGGCACTTCGGTGACAGCCATCAGAAGTTTGTCTGTCATTATTAGTTTGTTGGTATTTCCTTGTGTTTATTGGCTGTGTCGAGAATTATTTAACGTACCTTTTTCAGTACCTTTTTTGGCGATCGCACTCACAGCAATCTCCCCAATTCATCTCATCTACGCTCAAGAAGCACGAGAATATATTCTTTGGGTTGTCACAATATTAATCTCTAACGCTTCTTTGCTAAGAGCTTTACGATTAGAATCAAAACCACAAGTAAGCGATCATCGCACTGTCACATGGGCAGTTTACACGTTTGCTTTAGCGCTCAGTCTTTATACATCTTTGCTCAGTGGATTTGTTGCGGTTGCTCATGGAATTTATGTCATGACAATCACAGGATTTCGCTGGACTAAAACAGCCAGACTTTATACAACAGCATCACTTTTGAGCTTTTTAGCTTTTACGCCTTGGATTTTAGTTATTCTAACCAACCTGTTGCAATTTCATCGTGGAATAACAGAAACAACAGGTAAATTGTCACCATTTACTTTAATTCAATCTTGGCTACTCAAGCTAAGTCAGATGTTTTTTGATTTCGACTTTGGCTTAGAAAATCCTTTCAGCTATTCCATAACCTATATTTTTTTGATTTTAGTTGGATATTCAATTTATTTTGTTTGTCGTACAACTCACCCAAAAATTTGGTTATTCATCGTGTTATCGATGGCTGTACCAGCACTACCTTTGATGCTTCCAGATTTATTTTTTGGAGGAACGCGGACAATAGCATATGAGTATTTAATTCCTTCTTATTTGGGAATTCAACTAGCAGTTGCTTACTTCTTTGCTTATCAGCTCTATGATGGGATTCTCGCACTCCGGAGAATTTGGCAAATAATATTTGTAGTAGTTATTGTCTGTGGTGTGCTTTCTTGTGCTGTCAGTTCTCAAGCAGAAACTTGGTTGAGTAAGGGTGTTAGTTCTGGGAATCCACAAATCGCCAAAATCATCAATCAGGCTTCTCGTCCGCTTGTGATCAGTGATTCTTTTGGAATGCTTCCTGGAAAGGTCTTTTCTCTGAGTTATCTTGTAGAACCAAAAGTACAATTTCTGTTGATGAAGGACAAAAATATTCCTAAAATTCCCAATGGTTATACTGAGGTATTTTTACTGAATCCTTCAAGCACTTTGCGTCAAGGAATCGAAAAAAAATATAAGTCTAAACTATATAAAGTTTATAGTCAAAAATATGACTCACTATGGAAAGTAGATAAAACTTCAAGGAATCAAAAATTTAATTAATATGTATCAATAAATACTAATGTATATTTTGCTGTGATGATTATCATAGAAAACGGAGGCTTACTGACCTGGATTTGGTATTATATGGACTCAGCTTAATTACTTAACAAGTCTTCAAATTTATGATCTGAGCCTCCAACTAGCAGGTTCGCAGCCAGCAAAATATGACAGAAACACCTTTTTCACGCCAGATACCTACGGAGGGAGACCCTCCTACAGTACTGGCTCCCTTACACCCCTGTGCTTATTGAAACTTATGGTATACTATTGTAACACCAATTGCGTATTTGGAGCGATTTTACAGCCTAGATAAAGCTCCTAGTCATACTACTGGTAGTAGTGGTTTGGATTGATCGATAGTCAGCCAATTTTGGATTTGGGATTTGGGATTTTGGATTGACTCCACCCTAAAGGTGACTCGAATTTTGGATTTTGGATTCCCGAATTTTGGATTTTGGATTTTAAATTTTGGATTAAGGAATTGAAGAATTCCCGGATTAAGGGACTTTTTTGAGCCAACCTCAATTCTTTAATCGGCTTTTCTTTAATCTAAAATCGACGGATTAAGTTAACTCGTGGGACAACGAACCAACCCAATCTAAAATCTAAAATCGCAAATCTAAAATTGACGGATTGAGGAATTAATTCCGTCCTAGAAGGACGGGGCTTGTACCGACCAACCCCCAATCTAAAATCTAAAATTTAAAATCTAAAATCGTCCCGGTCAAGACTCTTGTTGAAGGGATGGGGAGTCGTGTGAAAGTCCGCTCCAAATAAAGACAGGGGAGGATTTTTAGTGTAATTTTAACTCTTTACTTGCAATTCTTGGTTGGAAATGGGATTATTGCTAATATTATCGTAATTATTGTTTCGTTTGATTGACAAAATGACATATTTAGCCTATGGCATACTTTATCCTATAACTGCATGATAATATCCACCTAAAAACCAGCTTTCGAGTGTAGGGCAATACATAACTTCTTCAGAGAATTCCTTCAAAGGGAAGATACTTTGCTATGGAGAATCAGTATTAAATCAGGTTATACACTCAGTCCCTGTTGATTGATTTAACTTAATTTAGGTTTTCTAGGTGCATAACTAGTCCTTCAACTTCAATTCGTAGTAATAATTATTAAACTGACAAATGACACAAGAAATCGCTATCAAGAAAAAATGGGCAGTCAAACGAATGACCCTAAATTTGGCATCAACCGAAGCCGAAAAACTTCAAAAGTATTGTGATGAAACAGGAAGACCTGCAACAGATGTGATTCGAGAACTGATTCGAGGGCTGGAATCAATAGATCATTAGTAAGCACTTGACGGGTAAACTCCCCTTCATTTTTACCTACGGTAAATCTGGGCAAGCGTATCCAAAATTGCGAGTATTTAACGAATAGATCCTGTGGTTGGTGAGGGTATCACTACTCAAAAACCTACTCAACTACACGCGCACGTCACGTTACTCAGCAACGATTGTCCAGATTTTTACTGCTAATGGCGATGCAGGAGAAGGAGCAACCATTGGCGATCGCTAACTAATCTAGCTTATCAATGTAGTCACCTTCGCAGTTGGTATATACAACTTGTAGCGCTCCATTAATCGCCGTTTAACAGATGTCAGTTTACCCAGTTTACCCTAAAAGGGACTGGCGCACCAAAAGCCGTCAGACAATTTTGGATTTTGCGAAAAGTTTGAGCGGTGAGTCCAGCCCCCGTCTTGGTGAGTCCACTTGCCGTCTTGGTGAACCAGCACTGCGGGAGGGTTTCCCTCCGCAGGTGACTGGTGAACCCCGTAGGGGCGGTTCCCGTCACGAACGCGAGTGCGTCTGGTGCAGGAGATTGGCAAAGTGGCGAACCCGTTAGCGTCCCTTGCGCGTGTCCCCTTGGGACTCAGCGTGCCCGCAGGGCATAGGGCGGTTTCCGTCACGAACGCGAGTGCGTCTTTGCAGGAGTTTGGGGGACTGGCGAACCCGGAGGGAGGTTTCCTCCGTAAGCGCAAAGCGCAGGCAATCATGCGTTCGCCGTAAGGCGTGCCGTTAGGCATACGCGCAGCGTCTCCAGAGGAGACTCAAAGCTTTTCAAGACGGATTAAAGAATTGATTCCACTGACGGGTGCGGAGGCTTGTACCATCAAGAAATCATTGGTCATTCGCGCGCGCGGCTTTACCATCATTCGGAGTCCTTGTTTCTTCTGGAGGGAAATAAGGACTCTGAACTGATCGCTGTCTGACTACCTACGTGGACTAAGAGAAAACCAAGAATTTGGAACTGAAAAGGTACGTTTTGCTTATATAGCTGAGGATGTCAAATGCCTTCAGTACGAAAAATTCTATGTGCAACAAAAATGTCGAAGAAATCGTCCGGAACACTGTAGCTAGAGTTTGTAGTAATGAGTGTTCCCAAACAAGAGAACAAAAAAGAACTGCATAAGACAGACAACTGCTCCCTATAGATATATAGGAAAGGGTTCAAACCCAACAAACAAGACCAACTTTGCAACTATCAAGTGATGGTAATTCATTATGACTAGCTTTACTCAAGTCCGCCCACAACACGACCTTCTGCAACCTGTTCGTCAATGGCTTGATTCAATAGAAATTCATAACGCAAAATTAGCTCATTCACTCTGCAAACTAATTCCTGCTCAATGTCCTTTTGAACGTGACATTACACTATTTGGTCGCAAGCTATTTCACATTCCGCCTATGTGTAAGTTAAATCCTCTTTATGAAGAAGTGGTGACCTTGCGTTTCAAAGCTTTGTGTTATCTTGCTGATGAATGTGGTGAAGATGTAACAGCCTATTGCTAATAGTACGCCTGCTAGTTATATTATGCAGTTACTATAGATGATTGCACGCTGCTCGTGGTACTTTGCGCAAGATTTTATTTTATCAAAAGCTCTCCACTATCAACTTCCAGAATGTATTTGGTAATAGCAAGTCCGAACCCAGTGTCAAAATATTTTGTAGAGTAAAATTGCTGGGTTAGGTCGGGTAAAATCTCTGGAAAAATAGGTTCAGTGCCATTGTCAACATGAAAACAGACTTGATTGAAATTGGTGTTACTCTCAATTTCCGATTTAACAGTCTCTGCTTATGGAATTGCTTCAAATACATTCCGCACAACATTAATAAATACTTGTTTTCATTTCTCTTTGCTTCTTCTACTTTCACCTCATTCATTGCTGGTTCAAAATCAACTTTCCGTCCGATAGCCCATAACATATTTTGCAGCAAGGGCAGAATTTAGGTAATGAATTCATCAATGTCTCTTTTTTATAACCGCAACATCTGCGGTTTTGTACATAGCAAGATTTATTTTAAGAACCTTTATAATCTGTTAGCTTCATCTAGTGCCAAATATAATCGCTCTTTTGGTGGCGTAAATAAATCAAGTTTTTGAAAAAAGTTTAACACAATTTTGATTGTTGTGTTGTGAAAGGGTTATAACGACTGCACGAGAGTCTCATCCAGATTTAGTAATATTGGACTGGATGCTACCTGGTTTACAGCATCAATAAGTTTTACATTCGCGACTTGCGGCTGAGATTGGAGGCGAATGAGGAAAAGCGTCTCATTCAAACTGTGCGTGGAGTTGGTTACGCACTACGAGAATAATCTGAACGCCCCATACTGCATTTGCTAGATAATTAAATTACCCAATTGATATGAAATTACCGATTTAGTTCCCGCTACACTTAAAGACGGTAGTCAACATCAGCGAGTGCAATGAGTTATCTTGAAACAGCGGCGCAGTTTTACAGTGAAGTCGCCCAAACACCGCAAGTCGGACTTTGTTGTGTGCAAAGCACACCCTTGCAATTACCAGGCTTGAAAATTCCTCGGAAAATGCAGGAAATGAACTATGGTTGCGGGACGACTGTTCATTCCACCGAACTCGGGAATCAACCCACGGTACTGTATGTTGGAGTTGGTGGTGGTTTAGAAGCTTTGCAATTTGCCTATTTTTCTCAGCGTTCTGGTGCTGTTATTGCGGTTGATCCAGTAGCAGAAATGCGTCAAGCTGCTGTACGTAACTTGGAAATTGCTGCTCAAGAAAATCCTTGGTTTGACACCAGCTTTGTAGAAATTCGTGAAGGCGATGCCTTTAACTTACCTGTTGGTGATAATTCTGTTGATATCGTCGCCCAAAATTGCCTTTTCAATATCTTTGAACCAGAAGATTTAACTCGTGCTTTGCAAGAAGCATACCGGGTGTTAAAACCAGGTGGAAAATTGCAGATGAGTGATCCAATTGCGACTCGTCCCATTCCACAACATCTGCAAAAAGATGAGCGACTGCGAGCAATGTGTTTATCAGGCGCACTCACTTATGAAGAGTATATTCAGCGTATTATAAGTGCAGGCTTTGGGCAAGTCGAAATTCGCGCCCGTCGCCCCTACCGTTTGCTCGATTCCCAAACTTATGACATAGAAGAGAATCTTCTTTTAGAAAGTCTAGATTCTGTCGCTTTCAAAGTTATCATTCCTGAAGATGGCGCTTGTGTTTTTACAGGAAAAACAGCCATTTATGCTGGTCCAGAACCATTTTTTGATGATGATGCGGGTCATATTCTTCAGCGTGGAATACCAGCATCAGTGTGTGATAAAACTGCAGCAAAACTTGCAGCGTTAATGCCAGATAAAATAATGATGACTGATTCAACTTGGTATTATAACGGTGGTGGATGTTGTTAATTTTAGCGTGTGTTTTATCTTTCCTCGTTTTTCGTTCCCATGCTCTGTATGGGAACGAGATAAACGAGATAATAGACAAAATCAAACACATATTTTATCTATAGAAATGAGACAATGATTCAAACAGCAATCACACCTTTCAAACAAAAACTCGCCTCTCCTTTAACAAAAAAAGAAATCACAGTTTTACAAATTAACTTAGGTAAGCGTTGTAACCTTGCTTGTAGCCATTGTCATGTAGAAGCGGGACCAAAACGCACAGAAGAACTTTCTCCAGAAACTTGCCAACAATTGATTGAGATTATTCAGAGATTTCCTCAAATTCAAATTGTTGATTTGACTGGTGGCGCACCAGAAATGAATTATGGTTTCAAACCATTGGTAGAAGCAGCAAGAGCAACAGGTAAACAGGTTATTGTCCGGTCTAATTTGACTATCTTTTTTGAAGATGGCTTTGCTGATTTACCAGAATACTTTGCAAAACATAAAGTTCGTGTTGTTGCTTCTCTGCCCTGCTATTTGTCAGATAATGTCGATAAAATGCGCGGTGCTGGTGTGTATGATGGCTCCATTAAAGCACTGCAATGGCTGAATCAACTAGGTTATGGGAAAGAGCCAGATTTAATTGTGGATTTAGTCTATAATCCACAATTACCGAAAGATGAGAAATTTTCCCTAACTCCAAACCAAACAAAGCTGGAAAGAGATTACAAGCAATATTTACAAGAGAACTTTGATATTACTTTTAACAATCTATTTACGATTACCAACTTACCAGTCGGGAGAACAAAACTGTCTCTAGAAAGAAAGAAACTCTATACTCCTTATTTGCAGTTTTTAGAATCTCACTTCAATGCTGGTACAGTTGAACATTTGATGTGTCTCGATGAAATTTCAATTGATTATCTGGGTAATGTGTATGACTGCGACTTCAACCAAATGATGAATGTACCTGCAAAAACTCGCGACGGGGAAAACCTGACAGTCGCCAAGTTGCTAGAAACTGGTTCTTTGGACTTGATAAATCAGGTACAGACAGCAGCTTATTGTTATGGCTGTACAGCTGGTACTGGTTCGAGCTGTGGTGGCGCTTTGGTGTAAATTTCTTGCATGATTGTCTGAGAAAGGCTTGAACAACTGATTTGTGCGGCTTCAAAATAATCTCGTTACCAAAACTGTTACGAGCGCCTAACCAAGAGTTGAATAAGTTTATGATGATCCTAAGTTAAGTCTCCTCACACCACATTTATAGCCGTGGACTAATCTCAGCTTCCACGGTTATTTATTTTTTGATGTGTAAACACAAAGTCACCCCATCTGAGGATGGTACGCAAGGGTGTGAGTTCACCACAGGCGAGAAAGGTTGTGAATACTGGCAGAAAAATTTCTGTTACCAAAATCGTTACGAGCGTGTTTATACTCGTCAGTTAGCATTATGATGATAGAAAGTTTAGCTCCTCACACTACAACAAAAGCCGTGAAATTGAATGTTTCACGGCTTTTATTTTTTTGGGATGGATGCGGAGTTGAAATCTCCTCACACCTGAGATGTTGCACCTTGACTTTAGTACGCCTTGAACTTAAGTTCAAGGCTCATAGCCAAAGTCCGTTAAAACGGACTTAAACTCTTAGCCTCAGAATTTATTTCTTGGCGGACGAGAATTATGGTGCAAGATCTGAGACACCCTAGCGAGCGCAGTACGAGGCGCGGTTCTTGATAGATAGCCGATTAACCAGACTTCATCATTACTGCGTACAATTGGGGTTACTATCGGGGGTAGCATCAGGATAGAAAGTGCGAATCCCGCCATCTCTCCTGACAAAGATGGCTGTAAATGTTTTACCCTCGTCAGTTACGCTCAAATTACAAACCGTGTTAGTCGAGGTGGTATTTGGGTTGTTCTTGTAACCTAGAGATGCTTTCGATAGAATCTCTTCAGCGTTGAGGGTGTAGGGATAACCTTTGATAGAAGACTGAGCAGTACCACTACCAACTTTCATCACAACGCCCATAGTGTAAATTGTACCGGGAACAACCTCTTCTCTGGATGTATTGTTGTCTAACCGCCCAGCTAAACCCTTCTGCTGAAGCTCTACATAACGAGCGACAAAGTGGAGTCCCCCAATTGAACCGCCTTGAACTGGTTCCCCGCAAAAGATATGATCAAAAGCCTGCGCATTAAACCAGACATCAGTCAAGTCATCCAAGAAAGCTGCATCTGTGGTGCGTCCTGGTTTAAGATATCCTCCCACAGATTGCTTGATATTTGCCAAGACAGTAGAGTTGTTCTGCATCATAGACTGGAAACCCGCACGACTGACGACTGTACCAGGTGCTCCACAAAGATTAGTCACTGCTGTGTCAAAGCTGTTTGGTACTGGCGCGGGAGGTGTGACATCGGCTGGGCTACCGTAAGCTAAACCAGAGACAGGGTTGTTGATATTGTCAAAGAATGGTACAGAACCGGGAGGTAGAGAGGAAGAAGGAGGAGAAGAGCCATAATCGGTAATTTCAATGTCATCAATATTGGTTCTGTTTGAACTTCCATCAGTTTTGCGGACTTCACAGCGAACTGTTCCAGAAAGATTAGGAGCGAAAGTTGCTGTTTGAAGTGATGTAGAGCTTGTGGTAATTGTCGAACCTATTTTTGCCCATGAAGATCCGCTATTGGTTGAACACCACAACTCCCAAGTGGTGCTAGCATCAGAACCAAACTTGGCATGTTTGATAGTAACTGTACCAGCACCCGTACGATCAAATTTCATCGTCACTTTGCCGTTATTGCGAATGCGAGCAGATTGTGTTCCGCTCTTAACATCCGTTGAAAGATTACCGATTAGGGCATCATTAAAATTCCAAACGCCTGTACTCAGGGTGACATCACCTGCTGTATAACTGCCTTTCGTACCGTTCTCAAATCCCTCTGAAATAGTAACACTATTTACTCTAGATGAAAAAAAGGAAAGGAGTAAGATGGCTCCTCCTGCTATCTTCAATGGTAATGCTAACTTAGACATATTTAACAGGGTTAATGCTTAACTCATTACTCATTGAAATAGGAATTGATAGTTATAACGTTATCAATCATTTATTGTTTGATTAATTGTTGATTAACAAGTTATTAACCATTTCAATGCTAACTTTTCTTGAATTGATCATTTCAATATGGTTCAAATCAGATAATTTGCACAAACGCTCATCTATAGGAATCCTATTTGAGTTGTAAAAATTATCGAACCGCCAAGACGCAAAGAGGAGCCGCTTTCGCCTGGGCGGGTTCCCCGACTTGAGGCGACTGGCGTCGCCAAGACAAGAAACAAAGAATTTTATGAATCATTTAGGACTACTATATGTAGAGACGTTGCATGCAACATCTCTACACGTGTGAGATTTTTAAAAATTTTATGAGTTCAATCGAAGTATACTCTCCTCCCCCTGCCCGCTGCTCGGGTGCTTCCCCACTTCTTCACTGACTTCTGCTTAATCTTCATCTTGAACCCAGAGAATACCAATTCGTCTATCACTGACAACAATAATCCCTGTGTCGAATGTGGCTTTTGTAATTGAATCCCATCCACTGATGCCAGAGTAATTGTTCCGAAATGATGCATTGGTGAAAAATTTGCAATGCTCTGGGAAAAATTCAAATAATTTAACAATAATGTTCTCTGCTTCTTCTAAGCTCATTAATTGCACAGAGTAAGCCAAATCTTTCGTCATAATAAAACTTAGGATTTTTTGCGCATCTTCTTGATTCACTTCTTTCCAGCGCACCCCAAGACCAGAATACCCGAATTGGCTCACAAATAAATCAAGAATTGCAGTCATGTTTTTAGAGGTTTCAAGAGTTTCATCTGAAATTATTTTTTGGATTTCAAACAAAACCTCTCCACAATTACGTTTTGACAAAACTTCTGCTCTGAGTTGTGTTATTTCTAAGCTATTTTCAGTTTCGTAAATAATTCTAGCCATTTTTTTATGTTACTATAAGACTCCTATTTGATTTTCGCTCAACTAGGTAAACCTTTTTCCCTATTCGCTGTTAAGAGTTTCCACAAGTGATTCTCAAAAATCAAAGCGGAAAATAAATCAAAGGATCAACTTAAAATAGAAACAACCCTAGCAACGATAAACCACAGCTATATAACTGGAGTTATTCAATGACTCTTAGTCAATCTCATCCCTATCTTTCCCCAGAACAGTACTTAGAAACCGAAAAATCTAGCCCGATTAAACATGAATATATTCAAGGGCAGATTTATGCAATGTCCGGTGCAAGTGATGCCCATGTAACAATTACAGCTAACTTACTTACCCTGCTAAGAAATCACATCCGAGGAACAGGGTGTCGTGTTTACGTCGCTGACATGAAAGCCCGCATTGAAACACTGAATATTTTCTACTATCCTGATATCGTGGTAACTTGCGACCAACGAGATACAAAATTTGAATATTTCAAACGCTATCCCAGCTTAATTATAGAAGTTTTATCACCATCGACAGAAGCTTTTGACCGGGGCGATAAATTTAGTGACTATCAAGAATTAGAAACATTGCAAGAATATGTCAAAATCCGTCAAACTCGCCAGCGTGTTGATTGTTTTCGACGCAATTCTGAAGGAAGATGGGTGCTTTACAGCTATAGAATTAATCAAGATTTAGAGTTAACGAGTATAAATTTTTCCTGTTCACTCGCAGAGGTTTACGAAGATGTTTTATTCTCGGAAATATAGAGATGCTTAAGGTTGGATAATCAAAGGATTAATAATCCTTTCTATACATCAACCCACAGCCGTAATAAAGCTTCGATTTTTATATATAAAGTAATACATGAATTTTGTAGAACAAGCGTACTTGTAGAGCAGATTTTGAATTTTGAATTGCTCATAAACTGTCGCGCTTTTAATCTGCATATTTTTAACTTTGAACAAAAACGTCAAACCCTATCCCTCACTCCCTCACTCCCTCCGTCACTCTCTGGTTCCCTCACTCCCTCACTCCCCTTTGCGCTAAATTGTCAAGTGCAACTACCTTTAGCACAGAGGAAGAAATCATGAAAGCAGTTTTAATGACAGCAGCTGGCGATCCCGAAGTTCTGCAACTGCAGGATATACAAAACCCTGGCGTTCGTTTAGGAGAAACTGAACTTCTGGTACACTTACGAGCAGCAGGCATTAACCCTATTGACACCAAACTTCGTAAACGTGGCACTTTCTATCCCGATAAAATGCCCGCTATTTTAGGATGTGATGGTGCAGGTGTTGTCGAGGCTGTGGGTGCTGGCGTTCAGAAGTTTCGCGTCGGCGATGAAGTCTATTTCTGTAATGGTGGCTTGGGCGCACACCAAGGCAATTATGCTGAGTATACAACTATTGATGAGCGATTTGTTGCTCGTAAACCCGCTTCTGTATCCTTTGCAGAAGCAGCAGCAGCACCGTTAGTGTTAATCACCGCCTGGGAAGCTTTATACGAACGGGGACGCTTGGAACCTGGAGAAAGAGTATTAATTCATGCTGGTGCTGGTGGAGTCGGGCATGTAGCAATTCAATTGGCAAAGCTCAAAGGTGCTAGTGTCTGCACGACTGTAAGTACTCAAGAGAAAGCAGATTTTGTTCACAAGCTCGGTGCAGACCATGTTATTTTTTACAAACAGAGAGACTTTGTGCAAGCCGCACTCGATTGGACAAATGGGGAAGGTGTAGACTTAGCTTTTGACACCGTAGGTTCAGAGACTTTGCACAAAACTTTTCCAGCAGTGCGAGTTTATGGCGATATAGTCACAATACTAGAACCAGATGCCAATACCGTTTGGAAATCTGCCAGACAACGTAATCTTCGTATTGGTTTAGAATTCATGCTGATACCAATGTTGCAAGGAATTGTAGAGGCGCAGCAACATCAAGCAGAAATTTTAGAACAGTGTGCGAAATGGATTGATGCAGGCAAATTGCAAATCCAAGTTAGTCATACTTTTTCGCTAGAAGAAGCAGCAAAAGCTCACCATTTGCTCGAAACGGGGTCTGTAACAGGTAAAATTATCTTACTAGTAGAAGATAAATGATACGAACATTCTTTTGAGAAATTTTTATTTCCTCGTTCTCTGGTTCTACCAGGGAATAAAAACTCGGAGGTTTTACCTCCATTTTTATATTATGACGAGGCGGAGCCTCTTTGAATGCATTACCAGGCAGCAGCCCAGGAACGAGGTTTTCTGGGTAAATTGGCTCAAAACCGCTGGCTGGTTGATGAGTCTATGTGCGCTGTTGTTGTTTTTACAACCTTCACCCGCATGGGGTGCACCTGCACAAATAGAACGTACTCCTTTAACTCCAGAATTATTACAAGAACGGCTGCATACACCCATTCTTCGTGAAGGTAGTGTTGTGGTAGATTTACGGAAAATGGTGATAGATTTAGGACCAGAAAATGCCAGCTTTCGAGATAATTTTTATCAAATTTTGCGAAAGGAATTGCAAAAAGCAGGCTCAAAACCTTTGGGTTTAGACTTAAGTCGTTCTCTGATTCAGGGAGATTTTATTGGTAGTAATTTGAGTTTGAGAACGCCTTTGTATACTCAAGCGGTCGCCCCCATTTTGATCTCAACCGAACAAGAACAATTAGAACGTCTACGCGAAATTTGTTTGCAGTCACTTGCCTTGGCTTTTCCTAGTTCTAAAGATTGTAAGTCGCTTTTAGCAACTCAGTTACCTTTATCAAGTGAAATCAGTGTTTTTCGTGGTTCGCTGACACTGCTGGAAACTCACTTCGACGGAACTGTACAGTTTGCGAATACATTTTTCCTTCAGCCTGTGGATGCTCAAGGTGCTATTTTTAATCAGCAGGTAAATTGGACTGAAACAAGATTCAGCCGTGCAGTTAGCTTTGGCAGTGCAACTTTTAAGAAAGAAAGCCACTTTCAAGGTAGTATATTTTTTGAGAAAGCTAATTTTAAGCAAGCGCAATTTCAGGAAAGTGCGAATTTCCAAGACAGCACTTTTGAGGATATAGCCAATTTTACTCAGGTAGATTTTAAGCAATTGGCTAAATTTAGTCGTGTACAATGGCAAGGAAATGCTGATTTTTCTAATGCACATTTTTGCGCTCAAGCACAGTTTACAAAAGCTATGTTCAGACAGTTTCTCTTTTTTGTAGAAGCAACATTTGAGCAAGCTGTCACTTTTGTAAATACACAATTTAACAAATATGTCAATCTGCAAGGTGCTAATATTATCAACTCTGCAGATTTTAGTGATGCTGGATTTGCAAAAAGTGCTTATGTGAATGTCTCCAGTCTCATTTTTAACTCTAACCAAGCAAAGATTTTAGGCAATCCAGGTCAAATTGGTAAAAAGCTTGTGGTATCTGGATTACAAGGAAATCAAAGCGTCTTGCGGAATTTAGGAGAAAATTTCCGTCAGTTACAGCAAATCAGTGATGCTAATGAGTTTGAGTATAAAAAGCAGCGTTTGCAATTAGAAGATTTAAGCCGTCGTCTGATAGGTACGAATATAAACACTGCTTCCCAAGAACGTTTGATGAATCTGGGTTTTTCAAAAACTCAAGCAACAGCGATCGCCACCCAACGTTTTCAACAACTATTTCATCACAAAACTGAGTTACTCACTTTGGCTGATATGGATTATGACACATACACGCGAGTCAGTTCACTGTTAATAGTTGATGAACCCCTTTCACCATTTAACTGGTTGCTGCAAGCACGGAATTGGTTAATGTTGAGTTTACTGCTGCTGCTTTCTGGGTATGGTACAGATTTTTGGTTGGTGATTGGTGTGGGGTTGATTGCGATCGCCTACTTTGGATTCCTATTTTGGCTTCTTGATCGTTTCCGTCGCCTGCTTCCAGCACCAATTCTTCCCACAAGTTACGAAACTTTTTGGATGCTAAGTAGTTTCAGTCTTCTTTCACTCTTTGGTATCCTAGCTATCTTTTGGAGTGGAGAACAGCCTTGCCTCACACTAGGGTGTGTTTTCGTTATTATTGTCCCCTTACCAATAACTTTATTCTTCCGACTTTACCAACAAGGACGCTACCATAACTTAATGGACGTTTCCTACTTCAAAGAAGATGGAACTTTGCGACAGTTACGATTACTGATTGGACGTTTGCCAGTCATACCTAGGTATGAAATGTTTCGTGAGCGATATTTGCCTTTGTTGTGCAATCGCCGCTGGAATTGGCTTAACTATTACGACTTTAGCCTTAACAACTTACTGAAATTAGGCTTTAATGATATTCGTTTGCGAGATGAACACCTTCCTGGCATCATCACGACACTTGCCTGGTATCAGTGGATTTTGGGTATACTCTACATCACGCTACTTTTGTGGACTCTGTCTCGGACAATTCCGGGATTGAATTTGTTGATTTATCTCAAGTAACGTTTTTCAGCGATTACCAATTTTCCATTTCTGTGACTCTACAGTGTTCACTGCTTCTGGTTTAGTAGTGCCTTCTTGCGTGTTACACATCCAACAAGGATAGTAAATCATAATAAAATAACTCTAGATTCAAGCCAGAGTAAAGCGAGGGAGTTATCAGGTAGAACGTTTTATATTTAATTAGGTTGACTTACTTATCTTATTGCCATTCGTTCATAGTTAATACGCACCTGTCTTTGAAATCACAACTTTGATAGTTTTCAATAAAATTGTCAAATCTAGCCAAACAGACCAATTCTCAATATAGACAATATCTAATTTTACTGCATCTTCAAAGTTATCAATATTGGAGCGACCAGAGACTTGCCACAATCCTGTAATACCAGGCAGAACTTCTTGTCGGAGTAGGTGAGATGTCTGGAACTTTTCTACGTCCCTAATGGGGAGAGGACGGGGACCAACAAGACTCATCTGCCCAAGTACAACATTGAATAGTTGCGGTAATTCGTCTAAACTGTAGCGGCGGAGGAATTTACCAACTCGTGTGACGCGAGGGTCTTCTTTCATTTTAAATAGAACCCCATCTTTGATTTCATTCTTCGCTTCTAGGTCTTTTTGCATTTTTTCCGCATTGCTAACCATTGTACGAAACTTCCAAATCTTGAACTTCTTAGAATGCAGACCAATACGCTCTTGCCTGAAAAAGACCGCACCCGGAGAATCTAACTTGATGAGCAAGGCAATCACCAGATAGACAGGTAAAATAATGATTAACAAAATAGTGCAGCAACATAGGTCAAAACTTCGTTTTACCCAAAAACTACTACCTACAATAATTGGTATTGGAATTGTCAGACAGGGAATTTTAGCAATCCCAATGATCCATGACATGGTTTTAGGATAACGAACTATACTCTCGGTTGGGAGTATTCTTAGGATAATGCCGGCTGTCTGAAAACGCCAGCAAACATATAGACGATTTTTAACTGCCTTCCAAGAAACAAAAGCCTCTACTATCCCTTGATTGCGAAGAGATTCTAATGTTACTTCTCTGTTAGCTTTATCAAGACAGGTAGAGTCAGCAATCCCCTGTACTATGTAGCAATTTTCTTGTTCTATTAACTTAATGTAATCCTCTTGAGCTTCTGTTTCAGCAATTAAAAAAACGGGATAGCGAATTGCTCCTTTCTGACGCATCAATTTAGTTATCACATCAAAAATAGTCCGCCCAATACAAAGAAGGGCTATGGAAGATAACCAAAATAGTATAAAAGTTGAGCGCGAAACATAGCTATCTGGTTCGTAAAGAAAAGCAATTAGTAAGAGGAAAACTTCTGACAGCGAAACGGCTTTGATTAGACCAAAATAGTTACGACGATGAATACCAGCTTTATATAAACCCTGTACTCCAATGACGCCTATCTCAATTGTGATAATTAGTAGTAGAAAAGATGTTTTTTGTGTCCAAGGGGAGTCTAATGAAGTTCCATAAAAGACTGCAAACTTCCATGCTAAGCTGAGAAAAATAATATCTAGTAATACAAGTGTTACTATTCGTAGTAATCTTATAGCTATTCCTCTCTGTATTCTTACGTCTCCTGACCTTAAGTCTCGTTTAAAAGTCACTCCAGGTGAAATATTTCTATGAGACATAATTCTCATTTCCTTTGTATGTATAGATCTGGGGTAATTTGAGATTCAACAGATTAGTCAAACATCGTAGCTTGACGAAGCGATTGGGATTGCTGTAAGTTGCTCCTAAAATCTTCATAAAATAGAATTATTGCAAGCCAGCTTGAAAGTTGAATAAACGCAGGAGCATCTCCCTCTTGCACCAAGAGAAAAAAATAGAATAATTTTGTGTGAAAAAATCAACGTTTTGGAGCGTGGTCAAACGCTCTTGCCATAGCATTCCATGCCAACTTGGGTTTGAAGTTTGAGTCTAGTGGCAAGGTACGCACTGGCAGACCATCTGAGCGAGGCTCATACGTTGCTAACCAGGTGTAGCGATCGCTTCTTTGACATTTAAAGCACCAATTAAACCTGTGCTGTTTTATCTATATCCTTGAAAGTTCTATCTTGCTTGATCGTAAGAAGCCCACATTTCTCGCAAGAATAGTCTGGCTACAAACCAAGGCTCTAGTAAATACCGCCGCCAGAGTCTTTTTGGCTCACTTAACAAGCGATAAGACCACTCCAAGCCTAACTTTCCCATCCAGCGAGGTGGAGTTGGAACCACTCCAGCTACATAGTCCATGCAAGCACCACTAGTCAAAATGGCATTGGCATGGATATGCTCTAGGTTGTTTAAAATCCAGTACTCTTGGCGTGGCATGCCCATTCCCACCATCAACACATGGGGTTGATAAGCTTTTATGGCTGCCAAGGTAGCAAGGTTGTCTTGGCTATCTTTTCGCATATCAATATAGCCGTGGGCTGTTGCAATCTGCAAAGAAGCAAACTTCTCCCGCAAAATCCTCGCTCCTCGTTCCGCAACTCCTGGCTTTGAACCAAGGTAGAACACCCGCCAACCCTTTTGAGCAGCCTCTGACATTAGAGACCATACCCAGTCAGCATAGGTGACTCTTTGCTCTCGCTTTAATGCAAAACCAAGCAATCTCCCAAGAAGGATTAAAGGCATACCGTCAATATGCGCATAGTCTGCCAAGGCATAGAAGGAGCGCATTTTAGGATCATGATGGTAGATATGAAGGCTATGCAAGTTGTGATGGGCAATTATCCACTTTTGATTTCGCTTAATCGATTCTGCAATTAACGAGTTGAGTTCAGAGATGGAGAGTGCATCGACTTGAACACCAAGAAATTTTAATGATGTTTCCTTCATAAAGGCTGCTCCTAGGTTGTTATTTAGTAACCACAAAATAAATTCACCCTAAAAGACAGAAGCTACGATCAAAACTTCGCTTTCAGGGCTACCGAGCGTGACTATGTAATGAATTGGCTGGTTGTAGCTAATGCTTTACTGTTTGCATCAAAACTTCAGCAACTATCTGCGCTTTTGCACTCCAAGAGTATTTGTCTCGAATCAATGTATACGCTGCTTCTGTAAGTGGCTGATATTTCTCCAGGTTTAAGGCGGCATCAAGCACTACATTTGCAAATTCTTCGACAGAGAATCCTGCTATTAAGAGATGTTGTAGATGATGAAATTCCTCTAAACCTCTCAAGCCTTCAGGTGTTGATACTACCAATTTTCTACTGGCGAAATAATCTAGTGCTTTATTACGAGCTCCACCTGCAACCGCCTGTTTGGGAAATGGAAGAAGACCTACATCTGCATACCTCAGATAAGCAACAAAATCTTTTCTTTCTGGCACAAAACCAACAAAAGTTATGTTCGATGGTAGTGCCTCCTTGATGTCGTTAGCATCACGACCAATAACGACAAAGTGTACTTTTTGCTGATGTTCAAGGTACTTAGCTACTTCAATAGCCATAGATACAGACATGTCGTTAGTGGGAAACTGAAATGTTTTGGGAGCCACAACAACAGCTATCTTGGCAGGTCGTAGTGCCTTGTAAGGGTCTATAGCTAGAGGTAACTGAGCATTCAGAAGGTCTTCGGCAACTCCATTACCTATGCAGTAAATATTGTGTGGCTTCTTAGCGTACCACTGCGAGATGAGTTGAGGAGTTAATTCACCGGCGGCAATAATTGGATTACCAGAGAAGATCAGCAGTCCCTGAGCAATGTATGTCTTAATAAATTGCAGAAATTCCTTGAACGGATTTGCGACAGACGACAAGCGGCTCCAGTATTCAAAGGCAGAAAAAGTATGAAAATCTAATACAAGAGAGCATTTTTTCTGTTTTGTGAGTGTGAGTGCAATTAGAGCAGCTAATCCAGGTAGCGTTTCTTGAGCGTATACGATATCAGGACAGAACTCCTCTATACACTTTTGAATAGCCTGAACATATGAACGCAAACTTCTTGAGCCAAGAGATACAGAAGGTGCATAGTTAACTGCTGAACAATCCAAACCTAGCTGACAAACCTCAAAATATTTGACCAGATATTCTCCAAGGTAGAACGGTCTAGTAAAGGCACCGAATGGTTGACTTGAATCAAGAGTAGAGACGAGAAGTAAGCGTTTACCCATAACATATTTGTGGATAGATTTGCAAAACTAGCTAATGAAAACTGAAATTTTTTAAACTTCTTCCCACGGTAGTTCACCTATATATGGAAAGTTATATTGATTGAGCGATTTTGAACAATCGTCATACAATGAGAGACAGCTATCAACACTTACTTCTGGCAAAATATCTATACCCACATCATTCCTGATGAAGAAAGCATTGAACTGTCTTGTATTTGAACCAACTAATCTATAACCTAATTTATTACCTAAATTAACAAATGCTCTCAACGATGCTCCACAGTAGTATGCACCGTTAATCACTTTAGCTCTAAAGTTTGAGTCATAGGGGACAGTAACAGATTTTTCTGCTCCCCAATAAGTGTTGTATTCAAGGACAACAACTCTGGGTTTAATACAATTAAGTGACTTCCATAACCAGTAGTCTATTCCGTCTAAATCCAGTGATAAAAGATCTATTTCACCTTCAAACCCGTGATTAACTATAAGTTCATTGACATTTTCAGCCGTTATCCAGGCTTGTACCAGTTGAGGAGGATTGTTACTTGTAGTTTTTATGAAGTTATATATTTTCCTACCGATTTTTAGCTGTGCTGCATCTCCATCAAATAACAGCCCTTTCCAACCATGATTAATGATGAGATTTGCTGCATTACACTCAACACCATCTCCACAACAAACTTCTACTACTTTTTTATTTGTCGTGCCAATAATAGAAAATATATACAGCAAAAAACCATCTTCATCAGTTTGTGAATAGGTATGAAAGCCTACTTCATGAAATTTTGGCAGAGCCTTTGCATCTGCCAGTTGTCGATACTGATTCATTAAAATAAGTTGGTCAATCTGTCGCGTATTGATTAGCTTTACGCTATTCAATACGCGATAAAATCTTTCCTTTGCAACAGCTTTTATTAATCTTTCTGTTTGTTTGAGCATTTGCTATCTTTCGCAGTTTTTACTGTACCTAAATCACTGTTCTTATGCTGTCAAATAAGCTAATAAGGCATTAAGGTGAGCTACATTTTTAAGTTTTCTCAGCAAAAGTGGGAGAGGCTGCTAAATTTTTGTAACCTATTACTGCACGTATATAAGGTAAGAACCAATAAGCGAGCCAGAATGGACCAGAGTGCCGACTACAAAATACAGTCCAGGGTTTGAATGGAAATCCTTTAACCTGAACTACCTTTTTCAAACGTTCTAACAAAGGTGAATCGGTATCTGCCCAGCTATTGCGGACTGAGTTCTTGGTACAGGTACCGATATAACCAGGTGCAACCCATATAGAACAGCCTAATTTCCGCGCTCTTAGACCATAATCAAGATCCCCAAAGCTATGAATAAATGCAGCGTCTAAGTTTCCTACTTTTCTGGCTACAAACTGTGAAATCAACACACAATTACCGTACATAGTGTCGCATTCTTGGAGAAGCTCAGAGGGTTCTAAAAATTCAAACTTATTGGAGTACCAACGCTTTGACCTTACTGCACCGCCGTACGTAGGTTTTCCTGTTAGTGGGTCTTTTGTTGAACCTACTACTATGGAGTTAGAATGACCATGCTCGGATAAACCTCTATAGATAGCTAAGAGATGCTCAAGGGTGCCTGGTTCAAGAATTGTGTCATCATTTAACCAAAGATAATACTCATAACCCCTTTGCATAGCTTCAGCGAATGCGAGTCTCATTCCTCCAACCCAAAACAAATTTCCATTACCCTTAAGAATGTGAACTTGTGGATAGGAAGCCTTAATCGCATCTGAAGTGCCGTCAGAACTACCATCATCAGTTAAGTAAACATCAAAAGGCTTTGTCTGTTGATACAATGCACGCAGACAGGCGAGAGTTGTATCGCGCCTGTTATAACAGGTCATAATGACTGCTAATGGCTGCTTCATAAGTTATTAGTTCTCCCTTTACATCAAACCCCAACATACTCCGAATTTAAATTCAACTAATATTTCATTCATCTGCTGTTAGCTAGTTACTTTGGAAGCATCCCAAATGTTTAAGTCATATCAAACTCAGATGATTAATTGTCCGCAGCGAGCGTAACGGAGTGTAGACGCGTTAGCTCCGCGCCCCCTTAGGGGCGTGGCGTCAGCCATAGGGTAGCGAAGCAATTCCAAAAGTTTGCGATTGCTTCACTCCGCTTCGCAATGACAAACATATTTTTGCAAAATTGGGATGCTCCCGTTACTTTAGAGTTGAGCTACGCGTTCTATCCAATCACTTAAGTGAATATTCATCTTAAAAAAATGCAGGTTTTTTTCGATTTTTCTGAGTTGCAATATATATCGATGTAAAACTGGTTTAAATGGCATATTGTGTCTCATAACTCCTTCGCAGAGCCATTGATATTTTTCTGATTTTGTCTCAAGATTTTTTAAATTTAATAACTGTTTTTTCCAGTCATGATAATAAAACATATTAAAATAATGAATCGACACCATTTCATCAAAACTGTTTATTTGTGCTTGTTTAGATAAACGGTTATGTAATGGCAACGGGTAATTATAAGAAAAAGGTAAGTTAAATACGTTCTCTTCAAAGGAACATAAAGTAGCAGATAAGACTGATTGCTCAACATAATAATTTCCCTGAGTAGGGCTAAGCTTTAGGTACATTACTTTCTCAAAATTTTCCTTCCAAGCGCTAAAGATACCAGCACTTCTTCTCACAGCTACCAATCCAGCATTCCAGTATCCTCTAATTCTTTTGTTGCCAATAGGTGTGTTGACAAATATCTCACGCTTAACACCAACCACCTCATACAGTTTCTTCCAATACTCATCTTGAGGATCTTGACTCCCAGTAGAGCCAATACCTCTACCATACTCAGGACGTATAGCAACATTACAACCAGGTGGAAGTAAAAACTCTTTAGGCTCAGAGAAAAAGCATTTGTCACTATCTAGAAAGACAAGAATGTCTGCATCTATAGTTTGTTCTGCATAAGCGCAAACCAAAGGCTTATTTGCCAAATAGTAATCATGGAAATCTATATTTATGGGAAGTTGTTGATGAATAACTTTCAAGGTTTCAAATGCTTTCTGGGTTTGGATAGAGATCGGTTCACCTATTCTGGGATGGAAACTGTATATAGGTGTATCTTTTAAGTTGCCGCAATATTTACGAATACTTTCTGCTAAAAGTAGAGATTGACCTTCCAAACGACCAGGCTCTGTGCAAATTAAAAAAGCTATAGGTATTGACATCTTTTCTCCTTGATTATCGATTAGCTTATCCTGAATGAGCATATAGTTTTTTTAAGTTGCTTTTTCTTCTAATTCTCTCAAATTCAATAGCAGTTGATAGAGATGTTGAGATATAAATGCAACAATATGAACTAGCAGCCGACATAATGAAGTTGGTATCTGCCATACTAGCTACACTAAGAAATATAAGTAATTGAATATGCCAAATAAATTCTATTTGTTGAGTTGAACGTAACAGAATAACTGCTTTGATGAATACAATTACTAAACTAATTGCATACAGGAACAAACCTATAAAGCCTAAATTCAAAAACAATTCTAAATAACTGTTATGAGAGTTAAAGCCTGTTTCACGTAACCCAGACCATGTATTAATCATGATGTAGATACCAGCATCTGAACTCCAGAAAGCGTTATACCCGTAGCCTAGCCAAAGTTTTTCCATTCCCTTCTCAATAGCTAAAGTCCATATTGGTGTACGTCCGTTCAATTCAAGACTTTTTCCAAGAATATCAACTAAGATAGTTTCCAAATTACCTAAAATAAATAAAGCTGTACCTCCCACCAAAACGCATACTATGCCCAGAAAAATCACCCGCAGTTTATAGTGCTGTTTAACAAGCTGATAAAGAGGGATTAGTGACACTAACAGTAATATGTTGACTAAACTACCGGAACTGTGAGCTAGCATAATAAGGCTAACCGCAAGACCAAATCCGATCCAAGCAAACCAGTTTTGGCTTCGCTCTTTGAAAGCAGTCAGCAAAAAAAGGATGGCTGCTAGACTCATTGTGTAACCTAAAAAGTTTTTGTAAGGAAAAATACCTGTCCATCCTTCTTTATCTATTCCGTAACTTGGTATGACTAAAGCAAGTGCTAAACTTAAAATTGCTGCTATGCCAAACACCCAAGACAAGATTTTCATCTGCTCCTTAATGCTATAGCGAGTTGCAAAGTATGCCCCAAACATCAACATACGCAACAAACCGCCAATACCTTTTAAGGTCATGTTCTGATTGCCAGACCATAAAACAGAAGCCAGAGTAGTTCCAATAAAGAGCAACAGAGGTATATCTCTAGTAGCAACATAGGGTAAACGCTTCCATCGTAAAATAACCAAAATAGCAATAATTGGATAGCTTAAAGCATTCAGCAACGTGGTGAAAGGTGATGGTAGCTTAACACCCATGAAATACAGAAGCCAGATAACGGAAACTCCAAATTCTAAATTCCTCACCCAGCGATTCATCAATTGATTGTTCATTTGCATTTATTAGTAATTAAGATGATAAAAAATTACTAATATTCAGTGTTTTGATACCTCAGATTCCATCACAAGAGATTTAAAAAGAGATAAGTAGCGACGTGCTTGGATTTCCAAGGTAAATTCTTGTTCTGCTTTCTCACGGGCGCGGTAAGAAAGTTTCTGATGCCGCTCTGTGTTCTCTAGCACCCAAGCAATTCCACCAGCCAAATCTTCTATTTTATAAGGTTGAGCTAAGTAGCCATTTTTCTGGTGTTCAATCATATCTGGCATACCGCCAATGTCAAAAGCAACACAGGGTGTGCCACAGGCGACCGCCTCCAACACAGTATTTGGCAAATTATCCTGATCTGACGGTGCAATGAAAACATCTGCGGCTGAATATGCTAATGCTAAAGACAAATCATCCCCTAACATACCCAAATAATGAGACTTAAAACCGAAGTTAGTGGAACTTTCTGCCTTGGAAGAACCAAAAACAACCAATTCCAGTCTATCTTTCCACTCAGATTCATTCAATTCATGAAGTGCTGGTTGCAATAGGTGAAATCCCTTTCTTTTATCGCTGGTTGCTTGTAGTGCCCCAAAAAGAAGAAGCTGTTTATCTTGAGGCAAATTGAGTAGCGATCGAGCAACCTGTTTGTTGATTGGTTTATACTTTTGAGTATCAAGACCATAGGGAATCACCTCAACTCGCCTTTCCTTCAATAGAGAGCTTACTTTGACGCATTGAGCAAGCCAAGAGCTAGGAGTGACAATGGTTAAATTTAAGTTTTTCCATGCCTTGGCTTTACGCTCCCATATCCAACGAGATAAATCCCTGTCTCTACTGCTATTTAGTTGAGGACAAGCACCGCAAGATAATGTGTAGCGATCGCAGTCTTGATTGTAGTGGCATCCTCCAGTAAATGCCCACATATCGTGAAATGTCCAGACTATAGGTTTATTAAATTTAGCGATTGTTTCAATCTGGAGGTAACCAGCACTCACCCAATGTAAGTTAATGATATCTGGAGCAAGTCGAGCAATTTTAGAGTGGATTGTGTCTGGAAGCCATTGAGGTGAAAAAGTAGTACTGACGCGATTGTCGTAAAACTTTAAAGGTAGTTGATCTAAAACCAATCTCAAGCCAGTGACAACTTGTCCGATTCCAGATACAGCTCGTGAGCCAATGACTGCTTGATCGTCACTGTTTTTGACTTGCACTAGCATCTGAGAGTTAAAATTAATATCCTGAAGACCTTGATGCAGTCGATAAGTAGCACGAGCAGCTCCACCATAAATATCAGAATTGCTGAGTATCAGAGCCTTCATGGTTTAATAACTTCCATAAATGGGGAATTAGGTTTACGAACTTTTCCCTTGTTACTTGATTGCTAATTACTAAACTAAAGAATTACTTCATCATCTTGTTTATAATTTTTCTACTTTTGTTAAAAGCACGCCAAAGTATATTTGGCTGATACTGATAATGAGTCTTTTGGATGAAATAATCTGCTTGAACATGACGAATTACAAATGGTGGATGCTGTAAGGGTAAACATATTTTTTGTGTAGGAATATTAGAGAAAGGGCTGGTGCTATCTTTTGTGTTAGTAGCTTCTGAACCAAAACCAAGATTGGTAACTAAATTAACATCTGGAACGATAGAAAAACCATTATTAACCCAACAAGTCAATATCCACTGGTAATCCCAAGTACTAATTTTTTCCTTATAGGTTTCTTGAAACTTTTTGAACCAAAATTTCACAGTTTTAGGTTCTTCTAATATAAATTTAAGCCATTCACCATCTCGAATTTTTGGCCAAAGCTTCATTTCAATATCATAATGCTGCCAAGCTCGTCTCCATGACGCCCAGCCCCAAGTATTGGGGTAGCGGGAAAAGTAATAGCTATACTCTGTACGTTTACGCCCAAACTGGAAGTTGTTTCCAGAAATGAGCATTATCCGTTCGTCATGGCGATAATAATGTAGCAACTCTTCACAATATCTGAAAAAAGTGGGATGTGGCAAAGTATCATCTTCGAGAATAATTGCTTCTTCAACAGTCTCAAAAACCCAATCAAATCCGCTAGCTTCACGCTTCTTCATCCCCATATTTACGTCGGAATAGTTTTTCAAAACTTCACAGTCCCAATCAACGCGATCAATAATTGCTCGGGTGGCAGCGCACTTGTCTGCTTCACCAGGTCGATCTGTGCGAGGTCCATCTGCAATCACCAAAAGCTTAGGAGGTTTTGCTTGGCGAATTGCTTCAAATACTCTCTCCGTAGATTCAGTCCGCTTGAAAATGAGAAAAGCAACGGGCGTTTTTAGTTGAAAATTATGCATTAGTTTCACTTTATTTCAAAGAGCTTTACAGAAAAACTTCCCCAAAATTGGTACACATATATAGGGATCCAGAAACGGTTACATCCTATTTCTTTATTAGTGTACTTAAAATTATACAAATAATCATATTAATAAAGTTGATATGATTATTTGTATAATTTCAGATATATAATCTACAATAGCTTTTTATCTCGCATTTCACTTAATAGAATATTTTCTATAACCAGGAAATTATGAATAATAGAAAAAGCGAAATTTTAGTTACGTGTTTGGGTCAACGTATGAATCAATTGAGATTTTAATAATTTCAGGATTGCTCTTACAACTGTTTCAAATGATTTATGACACTTAAGGACTTCATGAAACAGTTCAAATCCAGCACCTATATCTCCTTTGGATAACATTTGGCTTGTTTTTTCAATAGACCATAGTGCATAATTTTTTCTGGCTTTATTCAATAGTTTGGCAGCAGTAGACTGAGGAAGATAATTGGGCAAGTAAGATTGGATAATTTCACTAGCCATCCGCATATCCTGCATAATTTGCTGAATCCGCTTTGGAGTTAACGACTCTAAAGGCTTGAAGCGATATAGCGCTAATGGTTCAGGCTCATATGCTACTGGATAGTGAGCAGCAATGCGAACCCACATTTCCCAATCCTCACCACAGCAAACGATTCGACGGTCAAAACCTCCTAGATGTTCATAAACACTACGACGAACTACTATTGATGGTGTAGCAATGCGTTGTTCTATAGCAATTTGCTCCAACCAATTACTTAAAACACCACTTTCAGGTTTTTCTAAGCGAGAAATAGTATGCCAATGTCCATCTGCATCTATGTAAATATGTCGGCAAAAGGCAGCACCTATCTCTGGATTGTGCTCAAAGACTTGTTGCATTTTCCGATAAAAACCATCCTGTACACAATCATCACCATGTAGCTGGTGAATCAATTGACCACGTGCTCTTTGCAAGCAAGTCTCGAAATTTCTAATAAAACCTACATTCTGCGGCTGTTGATAGAAACCTACTCGTCCACGACCTACTTCTTCAACAACTGCTTTTGGATCATCTTTGGTTGAATGATCGTCAATCACCTCGATTTGCATAATGTCAGGACCAGGGTCTTGGTCTAACACACTTTTTAGTGTTTGGCGCAGATAGTTGGCACTATTGTAATTGGGAATCATTACAGACCATAAAGGTCGCGGTGTTCCATTTAGTATTGATGAAATAGTTGCACGATTTTGATATTGATCATTCATATTATTTTAACTCCAGATTAAATTTTATAGTAATCTTTTTGTTATAATCCTTTGCGTAAAAAAAGGTAGTTGATTAACGCATTATGAAAAGAGATTTCATTTGATACTGAAAGATTTTGTGAGTGCTAGGATGAATAGCATTGCTTAAAAATGAGGCATAGGCGTAAGAAATTACGGTTGCAATTGCTGCACCAACTCCAGCGTAGGAAGGAATAAGGAATAAATTCAACAGCACATTGATAATTGCTCCCATAATAATCCTGTACATAGAAAGGTGAGCCAATCTCTCAGCATTAAACCAAGGTGATGTGGCAACCCCCATAAAGACGAACAATGCAGCCCAGATATGAATTGCCAAAATAGGTCCTGCTCCTGCATAAGCATTACCAAACAGCATAGAAGTTATTGTTCCTGACAAGAATGTCATCGGTAAGGCAATTGCTAGAGAAAGCAACACTAGTAGACGAAGTAATTGCCCTATGCGCCGATAGTACAAATCTTCATTTGTTTGCCTTGCTGTATAAATTGAGGGAGAGACTGAAGAAGTAATCGCTGTCGGAATAAAATACCAAACCTCAGAAATACGAGTGGCAGCTGAATAAATACCTACAGCATTATCCCCAAGCATTTGACCTAGCATAATTAAATCAATTTTCATGTAAATGAGAATGGCTAAACCGGAAAAAAGGTGAGGTAAACTTTCCTTGAGGAGAGCTTTAGCAAGAGGAAAACTCCAACGCCACACCCACAGTGAGTGACCCTTGACTTTGTAAGTGATCGCTAAACCCACAGCACCTAATCCAATCTCTGCCAAACTCGCCCAGGCGAAAGCAATCAATGATGCCTGCATCTTGAGTAAAGCAATTTTGATAAGAGTAATGATTACAAAAGCTGTATTTTTAGCAACTACTGTATACTTTGATTGCACTTGAGACTGAAACCAAAGGTCAATTGTGTCCAAAGCCTGAAAAATTCCTGCGGTTGCCAAAATCGCTACTAACCAGACAGTCGAGTTTTCATCCTGACGTATCAAACAGATGAAACCAACTGATAACAATACAGAGCCGACTCCACCAAGTAGTTTCAGCCAGAAAGTTGTCCCTAAAATTTGCTTCTTGTGCGATGAGTCTCTCACAAGATCGCGAACTACCACGTTGTCTAACCCTAAGGTGGCAAATGGACTGAACAGGGAGACAAAGGCAATTGCATAGTTTAAAAGACCATACTGCTGCACTCCTAAATAGCGTGCAATCCAGACTCCAACCAGAAGACCTACACCCATGCGAAGAATGCGGTCAGCAAATAGCCAACCTGTATTTGCAATAATCGCGCGTAGCCCAGAGTTAGATTTGAGAAGTGATAACTTCTGAATTTTGAACTTAGGTAGCATCAAATTTGTTGTAGTTTGTCAAAATCGTTGCTTTTTGAGCGTAAATACACAGCTAGCCTGTGCATTAGACATCCTCCTTTCGTATAAACCCTGATGTATTTATTTCTGTGAGTACAGAATTTCCAGGTGCAAAACCTGCCTCAGCCGAATCTTTCGTGTAATAGAAATAGCTGTCAGGTTCACGTTTCACATTCACCCCGTTAATCACCATGCCCAAAACATTTTGACCGGACTGATTCAAAAACTCTTTAGCCGCATTGGCACTGCCATAGTCACTTACCCCAGGACGAACTACTAATAAGATGCCGTCAGATAGCTTGCTTAAAACAGCAGCATCCGCTGTTCCTGCTAAGGTTGGGGTATCGAAAATGACGAAGTCGTATTCTTCTGCAAAAGAGGCGACTAATGCAGCCATCCGCTTGGAATCTAGCAGCGCTACTGGGTTAGGAGGCAAAACTCCAGAGGGAAGAACGTAGAGGTTGGGCATAACTTCCTGCACAGCTCTATCTATGGGAAGTTGCTCAACAATGACATTAGACAGACCCACTGCATTCGTCATCTCCCAGACATGATGCTGAACTGGATGACGCATATCCGCATCCACCAACAGTACCCGACACCCCACTTGAGCCATTGCCACAGCTAAATTTGCAGCCACCTCAGACTTTCCCTCTTTGGAGGCGGAACTCGTAACCACAATCGCTTTTGGCTTTTTATCCGAACTCAAGAACTTCAAGTTCGCTTGCAACATTTGGTACGCATCACCCACAGGAAAGTGAGGAATGTCCCTACCAATCACTTTGGGAAGAGAATTACTCTTTTTGCCACTCTTAGTTACTGAAGGAATAACACCCAGCAAGGTGTATTGGAATAATTCCCTCGCTTCTTTAACCGTCTTAACTGAGCGGTCGATTACATCTAAACTGAAGGCAGCAATTACACCAAGCAAGATACCAGCAACTGCTCCACCGCCGATAATCAGTTTTTTTTGAGAACCAGATGGTAGATCGGGTACCAAAGCAGCGGAGATGACACGAGCATTTCCAATATTTTGATTCTCTGCAACCCGGACTTCTTGCAGTCTCGTCAAAAGAGTTTCGTAAGTCGTTTGAGCAGCTTTGAGCCTCCGCTCAAGCTGTCGCTGTGTCTGTTCTAGCTGAGGCAAAATGTTTGCTCGTTCTTTGTAGGCAGATCTCTCATTAGAGAGTGTAGTAATTTGTCTTTCTAAACCGACGCGCTTTGCCTCAGAGCGAGCAAAATCTTCAATTAGCTTTTGTCGCAGTTCTCCAATCTGTAAATTACTTATACTAACTTGCTGTTTACTGCCAAGAACCTGCTCTGTCCGCTGTTGTAGCAAGCTCTTAAGAGCAGCAATTTTTTCTGACAAATTAATAATAGTAGGGTGTTCTGGCTGTAAACGAGTTTGCTCAACCGCAAGTTGGCTTTGAGCTTCCTGAAGCTGCTCCAGTAGTTTTTGAGTTCCTGGTATTTGACTCAACTGTGCAACGTTTACAGCTTGCTGGGAATTAATTTTCGCCTGATTCTGTAACTTTTGCGATTGAGCAGTAACATCAACTAGTTGAGCTTGGGCTTGAGAAATTTCCTCTTCTAACTTGGAAATCCTATTGACTGATGCAGTGGCTTCTTCTTGCAGAACGATTACTTTATTTTTCTCTTTGAATCTACGCAAAGCTGTCTCTGCTCTTCTTACGGCGTCTTCAGTATCGGGAAGCTGCTGCTTAATAAACTTGCCAGCTGAGGCAGTCTCAGCCCGATTCGCCTCTATATTATTCCTGATATAAATCTCGATAACTTTGTTGACGACTTCTGCAGCTAGGTTAGGATTTTTATCTGTATAGGAAATTTGCAGGATATCGGTTCCTTTTACACTTTCTGTCTTAAGTCTTTTAGTAAAATCTCGGATTTTAAGCTCTTTGCCTTTGTCATCTTTGAGAGCAAGTGAATGAATTGTTTCCTCAATAACTGGAACAGATGCAACTATTTTTGCCTGAGTATCTAACGGATTGTTTGTCAAACCCAAAGATTCAAGCCGTCCTATAGCTCCTATAGCTTCCCCCAACCCTGTTAGTGAGGAAGTTTGATTCGTCTTAATCAGGAGATTTGCCTCTGCCTTATATGTAGGTTTCAAGGAGAGTGCATTCAAGGATGCAAGGGTAACAACTGCTCCAAAAACTCCTGCCCCTGGTATCCAGCGTCGTTGCAGAACCTGCAAATATTTGTGAAAATCAATTTCTTCAAATTTTGATAGATCATTCATATTGGCAGATATTAATCCTAGTGATACATTCAATTGCGATCGCCCGTATACGCCCAACCAAGCTGAGTCCTGCGGACACGCTCTTGCAACGCTTGGTTCCCTGAACGAAGTTCAGGGGAGGCACTTTGTGCCTCGGGCGTAGGGCGCGCGGCTTGGGCGATCGCAACTGGCTCAACCTCGAAATCAGAAATCCTTGCTGTTATATCCAGCTTTCCGTGCGTGTCGGCGGGTAAACTCACTAACCGAAGGATTTCCTTCGAGATGCATGACACCCACTGCTTGTCGCCAAAGTTCTGGCAATGCTACTGATACGTGATAGATACAACCCTGCTTTTTGAGGTGATACCACTTTGGTTTATTACACTGCTCACACCAGAATGCTTCTAACCATTCACATTCTAGGGAAATTGCAGTCTTTTTCGCCATTAACATTAAGGCTTTTTGTCTGCTAATTCCCCGTTGCTGTAGTTGTTCAGCCCGATCACTAAACAATGGATACTTTTGACTTATGCTGTTGAGATGGCATTGATGAGTTGGACAATAAATAGCCCGTTGCTTTGAACGTTTGCGATTTCGCTCACACCTTTTGTGCAATTCGATCACCCTTAAATGTTTCTAATTTCAGTGACACTATCTCCGCAATTCGACCTTCTTATCAGTGGACGCACGACAAAAAAGGTTACGTTGGAGGGACTGAGATCGCAAAGACCATCGAAGCCCAACTCCGCGCATGAATAATGCGCTGTTGAATTACAATGACTCCTGATATGACAAGCCTAGGAATCATGTCTTCATTTTTTCTTTTTATATAAAAGTGTTGAGACAATTGTTTCTAGTGAATTGATTAAACAGCATCTATGATCTATTTATCATGCTCGTTTGCACTGACTAATAAGAGTAGTCTGTAGGTAGACGTAAATGTAAAAAACCCTGGGTAGATAGACGTGAAGATAAAAACCCTAGTATTAAATCAATTACACAAGAAACAAAGCGACTTAACTAAAAAATCAACAGAGTCTAAGGTAGAGCAAGACCCATAAGTTTACTTCTAAGAGACAGAATAACTTTGTGTCTCTAAGTAGTCATATAATTACCATTGTAAATTGACCTCTTGAAGCATTTAAGCTTCCCAGAAAAGAGAATCATTTACTTGTTGACTGCTTGTAACCCTGGTTGAAAGTGCTGTTGTTAATTACAGCCATATGTTTAACTTACAACACTTTACTGTGTTATCAACACCACTTTAATAAAAAATCAAATTTAATAACCGTGTTATTTACGTAGAATTTGACTCAGATGTATGCTAAACAGGCATTTGCTGTATTACGTCCTCAGTGATTTGACTGAATTTTATGTCAAAGAACTGTAAAGAACAATAAAAAAAAGGTTTTTACTGAATAGCAACAGTCAACTATCCCGCACCCTTGAGGAGTCGGATAGTTCTCGTGTAGGTTATGCTTCAAAAAAATTTTACAATTGCTTTATTTCTGAACCTTTGGATGCCTTCCTCTGGAAGCTTCAAAGGAGCTATTTTGCCCCAAAGCTTTTAGGGGCAGTTTGTTCTGGGAAGAACACAGTCACGCAAAACAACCGATGCTCCTAGTTCTTAGCTCCACAAGGGGCGATGTTGCAAAGCGTAACGTACGCGAATCGCCTTCTCAGGAAACCTTCGCTTCCAAAGACTTCAGCAACTCAGTATTTACACCAGACTCACGAGTTAAAGCAATTTTGCCGGTGCGAGCGATTTCTTTTAAGCCAAATTTTTGCAGCACTTGTACAATCGCCACCATTTTACCTGGATCTCCCACAACTTCGAGGGTAACAGAATCTTCTGCCACGTCCACGACTCTCGCCCGGAAAATTTGAGACAGTTCGACAATTTCTGAACGCGTGCTGCTGGTTGCATTCACTTTAAGCAACATCAATTCTCGTTCCACGCAAGGAACTTCCGTAACGTTCTGCACTTTCAAAACGTTGATCAGCTTATATAGTTGCTTGATGAGTTGTTCAATCACACGGTCATCACCAGGGACTACCATTGTAATCCGAGAAATACCTGATTTCTCAGCAGGACCAACGGCAAGGCTTTCTATGTTAAAGCCGCGACGGGCAAATAAGCTAGAAATACGGGAAAGAACTCCCGCTTCATCTTCGACAAGTACTGATAAGGTATGTTTCATCGTCGCCAACACAGGCTAGAGAAAGTAAGTTATAAATAACAGAGATATTCAGTGTGTAGTCGAGCTACATGCACTGTTGCATTCATACCTGTTACCCTCCGGGTATCTCCTGCGGAGACGCTACGCGAACGCAGTCGCCTAGGTCGGGAGAACGCCAGGTGCTACAACGGGGCGGCACGTTATGTTCCCCCGCTTCCCCCCAAAAGCTGCCTTGGGAACCCCCCTTCGGGTTCGCCAGATGCCTACGGAGGGAAACCCTCCTGCAGCACTGGTCTCACCGCAACGCACTGGCTCCCCTCCTGCAGCGCTGTCTCACCTCACCCCGCCCTGACGGGCACCCCTCTCCTTATAAAGGAGAGGGGATAGGGTGAAGTTTTTGAACACAACTTGGTATGACCCCTTATTGTACCTGAGATTGGAGTCGAAATAAGTCTTCTTGTGTATTACAGTTAAAAAACATTTCTGGATCTGGTAAAGGCAAAGCTTGCACGGGATGTTGCTTCAGCCACTCCTGAAACGATCGCCCCCCTTGATTAATATACTCCACCAAACTTGGTAAACAGCGACGGCGATAAAAACCGCACAGTGGTTCCCATCCTTTAGCTTGAGGAACTAGAGCAGCGATAGCCTCACCCTCCACACTATCTAATGTCGCCGCCCATTCTTGCAACACCTCAACGCGCAACTTAGGTAAATCGCAAGCTAGCAGCAGCACCCAATCTGTTTGTATATACGCTAGTGCTTGAGCAAATCCAATAATTGGTCCGTGAGGTAGTTTTTCACTGCCAGTTTCACCAAACAAAGGCACTTCTTTGATAAACTGAACTGTAGATGGTAACAAACGTTGATAGCGTTCTTGCCAGGGTGTGACTACATACAGTGTATCAGCACAACTTTCAGCAATTCGACAAACCAATTGCAACAGAGGTACGCCTTGAATGGGAATCAATGCTTTATCCCGTCCCATGCGAGAACTTTTTCCGCCTGCTAAGACTATGCTTGAAAGGTGCATTCACTTACCTGATAACTGATAACTGATAACTGATAACTGAAAATGCTCTAAGCTGTAATAAATAGTCAGATTGCCAGCAGCGTAAAAATCAGTCCTGTCTCGCCACAACCATTCCAAGCATTTGAAAAGTAGAATTATTTGCTCTAAATGCAGTTCTGTTTCTAAGGGAGGTTCGTTGCTATATAAATCACTTGGAGGAAGGATAACATCTTCTGGGATGTCTTGAGGAAAATCTAGTTCCTTGGCGAGGGACATGGCTTGTATGGTATCAGCTATTTATGGGTTTATTTTAACGCTGTCATGGTGGGGCGTTACTTATTGCTATGTAGCTACCTATTCACCTTGAAGTGTATACTAACGTTTGACGATAGTAACGCATAGCGATAGTATTGTGATTGTTAGTTTTAAATCTGAAGAGACAAAGCTTATCTTTGAGGGCTTTACATCTTCTCAATATCCGTCCAATATCCAAAAAACTGCTTTACGAAAACTGCTTATCCTTGACGCAGCAACATCCATTAACGATTTGCGCCTTCCACCTGGTAATCGTTTAGAAAAGCTAGTTGGCGACAGAAAAGGACAGTACAGTATTCGTATTAACGATCAATGGCGAATCTGCTTTGTTTGGACAGATGAGAACAATGCTTTGGAAGTTGAAATAGTAGATTACCACTGACGCATACAAATAATCATGAACAACAACCGTCTGCCAAATATCCACCCTGGCGAAATCCTGCAGCTAGAATTTTTAGAGCCACTCAATATCACCCCTTATCGATTGAGCAAAGATATAGGTGTAGCTCAGACACGAATTAGTGAAATTTTATCTGGAAAACGCAGTATTACAGCAGACACAGCTTTGCGTTTATCTCGCTATTTTGGTAACAGCGCTCAGTTTTGGTTGAATTTACAAACGCAATACGATTTGCGTCAAGCTCTTGAAGAGAATGCAGAGGTTTACAATCAAATTCCTAAACTTCCGTTGAATGATGTAGCTTGATACCAAATTATATTACCTTGATTTGGTGATGTGTACTGCTCGTGATAGTCTAAGGGGTACAGAAAGAATGACCACTCTATAAATTCTTGCCATCGCCCCACTTTTGTCGAATCAGTTGTGTTAAATGATTACGAATGAACTTTTCAAACTCAGGCTTGCTTTTGTAGTTCCATGATAAGCCTTCTTGCGGAAATCTTTTCTTGAATCCTAGAACTTTGCTTCACTGCAGTGCTTCTTCTTCTGATTGAGGTGTATAAGCTTTCTTAGAGAAGTAGAACATAATCTCAGGACTACCATTCTTTTTCCAAGAATCATAAGCACAAAGAAATTCATGTTCTGTACCAGATTGAGCATCTGTGACAGGTGTGCCAAATCGCTTCCAAAAAATTCCTATCAAAATGTCGCAATTTTTAATATCTAATATAGGATCTATCAAACCTTGTGGTCCCTCTGGATGAAACCCTGGGTAAGTATCTGTCTCCCACCGGGAGAGTTCTAGGATTAAATGCTTGTCTGCGGCAATACCACGATTTAATTCATCAATTATATTGGGTAAAATATCTCTTTCAGGCTTCACATCATTGGGTGATGCCACAACAACTCGTAAAATACGTTTTTGTTCCATTGAATGATTCTTATTTTCGTAGCCGTTGATTGTTGCTTCTGATTGTATTAAAGTTGGCTTGTAGTATCGAGCGTGTTCTTGAATTGCTTCAAGTATTTGAAAGGCGTTATAGAGTGTATTTCCATTATTAGCGGCTACAAAACGGTCATCTTCTAAGAGTTTAATTAACTGTGGAATCGCGGCTTCTGATTTGATTTTTTTTATAGCAGATGGCGCACTAGAACGCACTGAGAAGTCTTCATCTTCTAAGAGTTTAATTAACTGTGGAATTGCCGCTTCTGATTTAATTTATCCTAAGGCATCTGTCGCACTAGAACGCACATAGTATTTTTCATCTTCTAATAATTTAATTAACTGTGGCACAGCCGTTTATGATTTGATTTCTCCTATGGCATCTGCCGCATTAAAACGCACTAAGAAGTCTTCATGTTCTAAGAGTTTAATTAACAGTGGAACCGGCGTTTATGATTTGATTTCTCCTATGGCATCTGCCGCATTAGAACGCACTAAGAAGTCTTCATGTTCTAAGAGTTTAATTAACTGTGGAACCGCCGCTGATGATTTGATTTCTCCTAAGGCATCTGCCGCACTAGAACGCACTGAGTAGTCTTCATCTTCTAAGAGTTTAATTAACTGTGGGATTGCCGTTTATGATTTGATTTATCCTAAGGCAAATGCCACACTAGAACGCACTAAGAAGTCTTCATGTTCTAAGAGTTTAATTAACTGTGGAACACCTGTTGATGATTTGATTTCTCCCATAGTCTCCGTAATTTCCGCGTGGGCGAGAATTTACAACTCGGCGTTGAGTGTTTGGAACTCGTGGGCGAGTTTATAATAAGGGTGGCGGAGGCATTATTATGGTCAAAGGTAACCTGGTATCGCCGTCTATGAATTTTCAAGCAATTCCAAGTTTAAATAAAATGTCCCTTCATGTTCTGGTTGAACGGGTTGAGTCGGGGTATTTTATGGCATCAGTGCCAGAGTTGCCTGATTGTGTGGCATTGGCTCAAACCCGTGAGGAGGCGATCTGCGCGGAGCGCAGCAGCGAAGCTATCGCCGCTCTACAGGAGAAGCTGAGAGTAAGGCTTTTGAATATTGAGGTTTTGACGCTAGAAGTTACAAATAATCCCTGGACAGAATTTATTGGGATGTTTGAGGGGGATAATGAGTTTGCAGAACTTGCGGCCCAACTGCGGGCAGAGCGCGAGTTGGATATAAACGGTACAGCATGAGCCTTTGGTTATTAGATACGGATCATGTGTCGCTGCTATTGGAACGGCATCCACAGGTAAGCCGTCGGGTGGCTGTTCTGGGAGCGGAGGTTGCGATTTCCATCGTCACAGTTCAGGAATTGTTTAATGGTTGGGTAGTGCGAATCAATAGTGCACGGGAAGTTGAACATGTTGTGCGGTTGTATGGAAAGTTGAGCCGGACAGTTGCTCTATTCGGACGGGTGAGAGTGTTGGATTTTGATGAGAAAGCAGGAGAAATGTTTGAGCGAACACTAAAAGAAAATCCGACGTTATCGAAACAGCGATTGCAGAAGGATATGCGAATTGCTGCAATTGCCTTGGTGAATGATGCAGTTGTGGTAACGCGAAACTATCGATCGAGATTTTTCTCAAGTATCAGGGTTAAATATTGAGGATTGGTCGCGGCAGGATAAATGAGATCAGGGTGTTGCTGAATGTAAAATACAAGAAAAAACTAAATATTTCCATATGATTATATTGAGGCAGCAGCCCACAGTTATGCATTCCCCGGCAGAGCCAGGGAACGAGGAAAAACAACAGCCAAGGGTTAGTAAACCCTTGGCTGATAGTGAAAGTCCTCTTAAGAGGACTAAAAACAAAGTCTGTTAATGCTTTTAGTCGGTTTTAACCGACTTTGCCTATTAGCCCGGAACTTTAGTTCTGGGCGGGTGAGTTGGCTGATGAAGAATAGTGCAATATCTTAGCCATCACCCTCTCACCTGACTCTGCTGCACTTGCTGCAACAACTTCTCCAAACTTTCCGCTGGTGCTAGACACTTCAAACCTTGGCAAACCAACCCAATACTTCCCTCTGGTAACTTCGATATCTCAACGAACGCAGTACTCGGTAAATACATGGAGTTAATAGAGTGTATCTGCTCTGCTGTCGTGCGGATTAAGGTACAGTTACGATACCAATCCAAGGCTGTAAACAAACTGGGACAAGCTTGGGGAGCACGGCTCATCACGCTTCTAAATGCTTTTAATCCTTGCTCGGCTAAATCCAAGTAATGAAGATTGTCGGTGACAAGAGCAAGCCGAACAAGGTTGGCGATCGCCACTCCATTTGCCGAAGGTGTCGCGTTATCTACATAGCTGCGCTCTCGCACAATCAAGTCTTGACTAGCGTCGCTTGATGTGTTGTGGTATCCGCCGAGTTCTACACTCCACAGATATTCGTGGAAGTCTTCTTGGATTGCGATCGCTCTTTCCAACCAGTTTTTTTGCTCAGGAGAACTGCTGTGTAAATCCAGTAGTGCTTTGATAAAAAAGGCGTAATCTTCAGATTGAGCTAAGACAGTAACTTGTCCCTCATAATTCAATCGGTAAAAACGCCCATCGACAAACTGATTATCCAAGATAAAGTTCGCCGCTTTCGCTGCAAGTTCCAGATACTCTGGTTGTTGGAAGACTGCATACGCCCTTGCTAAACCGGAAATCATCAAGCTATTCCAGGCGACAATCATCTTTGTATCTGTGACTGCGGGAATGCGTCCTTTCCAGTTTTCTGTTTTCGCTTCTTGGTTATTGCGTGCGGGTGGGAAAGTTTCCACGGACTCAGGTGCAGCACCGTAGCGAACAGCAAACAGTTTTGCGAGTGTGCTTTCGAGGGTTTGACTCAGTTTTCCAGCGTTACGCCTTTGCAACACATTCTGACTTTCAAAGTTACCGTCAGGCGTGACTGTAAACTGTTGTTGTAATTCTGTTAGTTCTTCGGGAGTCAGAAGTTGTTGCAATTCGCTGTAACTCCAGACGTAAAACGCGCCTTCTTCTGGTTCTACTTCTGTGGGAGTGGTGAAACTATCTGCGTCTTGCGCTGCATAAAAGTATCCAGATGGCGCTGTCATTTCGCGTTTCAGCCATTGGACAGTTGTGGCGATAGCTCTTTCAAAAGCTGCTTCTTGTACACCTGCGCTCCACAAGTTCGCCAAATACTCTACAATCTGTCCGTTGTCGTAGAGCATCTTTTCAAAGTGCGGTACTGTCCAAGTGTGGTCAACCGTGTAGCGATGAAATCCACCAGCCACATGATCATAAATTCCACCCAATGCCAGGTCTAGTCCCCGCTGGGTACAAACTTTATTGCCATCATACTGCGATCGTTCCCAGGCTGAGCCAGGGAACAAGAACCGACTTCCCCTCAATGCGAGTTCGGCGTAGGGAATCATCGGGAAGCTGTTACCATATTGATTGGGTGTAATAATGCTGGTTGAAGTTTCCCAACCTTTGTGCAACAATTCTTTATCTTGAGATTCTGTGATCCCATCTGACTGTAATACAGCAGAGGTGAGGAGTGACTCAACAATAGCTGCTTTGCGTTCACTTAAATCTTGTTTTTCTGTGTCGTAATAATGACGAATTGCTTGCAGAACTTGCAAAAACCCAGGACGACCGTAGCGTGGTTCAACTGGGAAGTAAGTACCAGCGTAGAATGGTATTAAATCATCTGGGGTGAGAAAAACGTTTAAAGGCCAACCCCCTTGACCACTCATCATCTGCAAAGCTTGCATATAGATGCTGTCAATATCTGGTCTTTCTTCTCTATCTACTTTTATCGGAAGAAAGTTGGCGTTCATGTACTCGGCTATAGCTAGGTTAGAAAAAGCTTCACCTTCCATAACAGTACACCAGTGGCAACTGGAGTAACCAATCGAAAGAAATATCGGTTTATTCTGTGCCTTTGCCGTTGCGAGTGCTTCGTCGCACCAAGACCACCAATCAATAGGGTTTTCGGCGTGTTTGCGGAGGTAGAGGCTTTTAGCTTGAGCTAGACGATTAGTCATGATAAAATTCTTGATGACAGCCTTCTTTGCTCAGTCTAGCTTGTGTTTGAGAGACATTCACTTACTAGCCTTAAACCACTCCGCACTAATATATCTTTATAACCTTAGAAGCTAACAGTTTTCTCATCTTAGACGAAATAAGAATTATTCATCTTATTCAAGATTGTTGGACAGAGTTCTGGCGATCGGTGCTGACAACGTACTTAAAGATGGTGTCGCTTGTGTTTTGATAGTTGTTGGGCTAAGACCTGCCAGTAGGTGGAGTAAAAAGGTAATGATGGCGGCTTGCACAAATTTTTCTAACATGGCGACTTCCTCTAACTTTTGGTGGGTGACATCTCAAATAGAATTTATGTAATAAGATGACTCCTGATATATCTATCTACCGCAAGAAGTAGTTAGATTCCGGAAAAGGCTGTAAAAATGGTGACAATGTTATGAAAAAGTCACAAACTGAAACCTTCCGTATAAAAACTTGGTTCGTTTTAAAAATTCGGTTTGTGGTTCTTTGAAAACAATCAGCCGTTGCAATCGATAAAATGTATGTAAATTAGTGACAAGCAGTCTGCATGATTCCTATCGTTATTGAACAATCAGGTCGTGGCGAACGCGCCTTTGATATTTACTCACGGCTGTTACGTGAGCGCATCCTTTTTTTGGGACAGCCGATTGATAGCAACGTCGCTAACTTGATTGTTGCTCAGCTGCTGTTCTTGGATGCAGAAGACTCGGAGAAAGACATTTATATGTACATAAACTCTCCTGGAGGTTCGGTAACAGCGGGTATGGGGATCTTCGATACTATGAAGCATATCCGCCCGAATGTCTGTACAATTTGTACCGGATTGGCGGCGAGTATGGGCGCTTTCCTTCTCAGCGCTGGAACCAAAGGTAAGCGGATGAGTTTACCTCATTCTCGGATTATGATTCACCAACCTTTGGGTGGCGCTCAAGGACAAGCGACTGATATCGAAATTCAGGCGCGCGAAATCCTCTATCACAAGCGCAAGCTAAATGAATATTTAGCCGAACACACAGGTCAGCCGTATGACAAAATTGCTGAGGATACAGAAAGGGACTTCTTTATGTCGCCTGAGGAATCAAAGGATTATGGATTAATCGACCAAGTGATTGATCGTCACGCTGCTGGTAGCCGTCCAATGGCGATGGTGTAGTCAGGGAACAGGGAACAGGGAACAGGGAACGCTTAACAGGGAACAGGCTTGAAACTCTCTCAGTGTCTGAGTTTTATGTTCAGTTTCTGTCCTAAAACACCTGGCAACAGCTATATCAGTGATTTACTGATAACCCTTCGGGAACGCCCGTCGCCTAGGTCGGGAAAGCCGTCATTCGCGCTGGCTCACTGATAACTGTTCACTGTTCACTGTTTCAAAATCCGGCTAATGGATCTGGAGGGGTGGGTTGAGATTCTAGATATCTGAGGAAATCGTGTAATTCTTCGTCAGTTAGTAAATGACGCGATCGCTTCCCATAAGCTTTAATCAAATAATCTCGCCCCTGTTCTGTTGTCCAACCTAGGCGCTGCATTTCAAGACCAATTTTAGCGATATCGTCGGACTGATCCACAGGTTCGCTCTTCTTCTTTTTCTTACCTGTGGTCGTCTGAGTTGGCACATCCTCAATTGAAGTACTGTAACTGCGTGATGGAAACGGTGTCACATTACTAGCAGAAGTCTCCGGCATCATATCATTTTCTGCTTGGTTACCAAACATCATCTCCAAATTTTGGAACGGCGTCTCAAATAACTGAGTTTCCTGGTTGTCAGTTGTAGAAAAACGTTCAATTATCTCCTCATTTTTAATATCGTTTTTACTGACAACAGATGAGATGACTGGTGATGTTGGGGTTGTTTGTGTTTGAGGAAACGTATTGACAGCGGCGGGATACGCAGACTCATTTAATTTTGTTGTTGTCAAAGTTGGCTGAACCTGCTTCACTGGTTCTGGGGAAATGACAACCGAATCTGGCGAATGACTCATTCCCAAAACGACAAGCGCTCTATTCCTGGCTTGGTCTTCTGCTTCCTCGACTGTTTCTGCTGCAGCCATTCCAGTGGCGCGTGTCACGCCATCAATTTGTACGCTTGCCCGGACAATATACTTACCGTGATAAATTTGTACTAATTCAGAAATAAGACTGCCTTGGGGATATTTGCTCTGAAATTGAGCCAACATAATACTGCTACCAATCTAAAATCTTTGACATTTCTACGCCGAAAAGGCGACTGTAAAACAAACGTTTGCGCCCAACTTGTGACTCCAAGCTTTAGCTCTGGTTTTGTTATGGACTATACTCCAAGTTAATTTAGCCAAGTCTAACGCTTAAGGAGTTTCATCCGCCTGCTTACAGATAACCGATGACCGACGACTGACTTCATCCGTGCCCTGATTGTAGCATGAGCTTTTGGGGTAAATTTTTCCTGAGTGCTTGTTGAGGAAGAGCGATTTCATGCTTGCTGCTATACTAATTACCTAATTAGTGATGTGGAACTATTTCCTGTAAGTGCGCTATATATCTACAATAATGAAGTAATGGTTCATCCTCACCTATTATGGACTGCTGAGCTAATTGTTTCCGATCCTACATATGGGTCAATTAGATATATCGGCAGTTTCTCCTAGTTAAAAATCAGAGTTACATGGCGTAGAAGTACCTTCACACAAGACAATCGAACACCTGCAGTTTCCCTAAAGAGAGCTTTTGGGCAGCGTGGAGAATTGTGCAACGTACGTCACTTAAAAACCCGTTACGTTATTAGCAAGGGGGCAAAATCTCAAACGGGCGTACTTTGGAAGATAGTCTTGAACAAGGAGCTTGGACACATCAACACTCTGAAATGTTCGTGCAGTGCCCTCTATGATTGGGCAATTCGTTTGCCCAAGGGTGTTTGTAGTCGTGAGGGTACACGAGCAAAAAACCAGAAAAAAAAAATGATCTTTTGACCAAAGGCCGGTTCACTGCATGGAATTTTCAATCGCTACACTTCTCGCCAATTTCACTGATGATAAATTGGTGGCTCGTAAACTCTTGGAAAAGAAACTTGGTTGTGAAGATGAAGTTAGTTTACAAAAACTTCATATTGCTTTAGAGATACTGGAAAAAATCGGGGTTTTAATCAAAGAACGTGGCAAATATCGTCGAGTCACAGAAGAAGGGCTGATTGAAGCAAAACTCCGTTGTTCCAGTAAAGGCTTTTGCTTTGCAATTCAAGACGTGGAAGGTTCCGAAGATATTTACATCCGCGAAAGTCATCTCAGTAACGCCTGGAATGGCGATCGCGTTTTGGTTAGAGTTCTCAAAGAAGGTAGTCGTCGTCGCTCCCCAGAAGGAGAGGTTAAGTTAATCTTAGAACGCTCCAATCACACTTTACTAGCGCGGATTAAGCAAGTAGAAAGTGGATTTCGTGCTGTACCTTTGGATGATAGATTACTGTTTGAACTCAAACTGCAACTAAACAGCGCTAAGTTGGAACAAGCAATTGACCACCTAGCTCATGTGGAAGTTCTACGTTACCCACTAGCACAATATCCTCCACTTGGTCGGGTAGTACAAATTCTTGGCAGTGATGCTGAAGCGGCGGCGGACATCGATTTAGTCACCTGTAAGCATGATCTTTCTCGTACTTTTCCAGAATCCGTACAGGAAGCAGCCTCAAAATTACCCAAAAAGCTGCTAAAAGCTGATTTAAAGAATCGCCTCGATTTGCGACCTCTGTTAACATTGAGTATTATTGGCAACAGTAATGACTCAACGATGGTCGAAAATGCTTTCACCTTGGAAAAAACAAGCGAAGAACATTGGCAGTTGGGCTTTCATATTGCAGATCTTTCTCATTTTATTCAACCAGACGAAGCCCTAGACCGAGAAGCACTAAAGCGCGGTCGCTCAGTTTATCTGGGAGAACTGGTACTGTCAATGTTGCCAGAAGGTGTTGCTGAACGCTGTGCTTTAGTACCTAAAACCGATCGCTTAGCGATTTCATTCTTAATAACAATTGATTCAAAATCAGGACAAGTTGGAGAATGGGAAGTACAACCCAGCGTTGTCAAAGTAGACGCCTCACTGAGTGAAGAACAAGTAGAAGCAATTCTCACAAACGAGTCAACCAAAGTCTCATCCTCCTTTGTAGAGATGGTGCAACAACTCGATAGTTTGCGCTACTTGTTAAAAGAGGTACGATCGAACCGTGGGTGCTTGCAGTTAAATTTGCCACCAAACCAAAACCCATACTATGATGAAGGCGCTATGGGGTGTGTGATGGTGAATGACTTACCTGTGCACTCCTTGTTAACTGAGTTTGTGCTACTGGTTAACCAACTTATAGCAACCCACTTTAATGCTTTGGGTATCCCAGCTATTTGGCGAGTTCAAAGCGCACCTGATGCCGAAGATGTGCAAGAAATGCTGAAATTAGCAATTAACTTGGGCGTCGAATTGTCACTAGATCCAGAAACAGATGTCCAACCCCTCGACTATCAACAGTTGACCAGAGTTTTCGCAGATTCAGCATCCGAGCAAGTTCTGACCTATTTGTTGCAAGATACACTCAAGCCAGCTACGTATAGTACAACCAAAGGACCTCACTTTGGCTTGTCTTTACCAGAGTACGTTCATTTCACTTCTCCTTTGCGGCGTTACCCAGATTTACTGATGCAAAGGGTATTTTATACATTACTTGAACACGGACGCGATCGCCGCACCACCCGTGTCAAAGAGCGTGTTAACCTGCGCCACTCAAACAGCCACGGTGAAATCAACTGGAACGTCCTACCGCCAGAATTGCAACAAGAACTCCAAAGCGATTTGACAAGGGTGATTATTCAGCTCAACGATAGAGAAAAAGAAGTTCAAGAAGCAGAAGCCGATTTAGCAGGATTGCAAAGAGCCTCACTGATGAAACAGCGTATCAGCGAAGTTTTCACTGGTGTGATCACAGGTGTGCAGTCCTACGGGTTCTTTGTAGAAATTGAAGTTCCACCAACTGTGTCAAACTCAGTTAGCAATCCTCGCGTACCTCTACGAGTAGAAGGACTTGTCCACGTCAGTTCTCTCAAAGACGATTGGTATGAGTATCGCGCCAGACAGCAGGCGTTATTTGGTCGCAAAAATCGTGCATCCTATAGATTAGGCGATCGCGTAGCTGTACAGGTTAAGAGTGTTGATTATTATCGCCAGCAAATCGATTTAGTCACTGTTGGCAGCGATGGCATGCCAGTTTTTGGTAAAGATGTCAGCTTCTCGAATGGAGAAGATACAAACCTTTACTTATCACATGAAACTATTGAGCCTGATGAGTTAGACCTGTATCCTGAGGAGGAATAAAAAGACGAGCACCGCTTTACGGAATTCAAAATATGCCCTGAGCCGCTACGGGCACCCATTTTACGCTGATTCAAAAAATTTTGTGTTTTTGGTTTTTGATATTTTGTCAAAAACTAAGAGTATGGGGGATAAGGCAATAGGGGAGCCACTGCCGTCCGCGACTTTAAGCGTTGAGGCATGTGGCGTGAGCCAGTACAGCAAGCGCGTAGCGTAGCACTTTGTGCCATAGTCCTTGTTTCCCTTTCCTGACAAAGACGCTACGCGAACACACTTATTGTGGCGTCGCGCCTAGGGGAAAAAATTAGTGGGGATCTCAATTCCCACTAACACCCCTTGGGTTGCACTCCGCACTATTGAACTACTTAATAATTAACAACTAACAATTAAGAAGTAACAACATTCCTAATTTCCAATCTCCAGTAAGTCTTGCTATAAAAATACGTGTCAATTCATACAAAACCACTCATTTTAGGCGTATCAGGTGCATCTGGTCTGATTTACGCGGTTCGTGCTCTTAAATTTCTGCTAGAAGCTGAGTATGCAGTTGAATTAGTTGCTTCCAAGTCAACTTACATGGTTTGGCAATCTGAGCAGAATATTCGTATGCCACCAGAACCGACTCAACAAGAGCAATTTTGGCGACAGCAAACCGGAGTCGAAGGGATCGGCAAACTATGTTGTCATTCTTGGAGTAATGTTGGGGCAAACATTGCCAGTGGTTCCTTTCGCACTCTAGGAATGATTGTGATGCCATGCAGTATGGCTACTGTAGCCAAACTGGCAGCTGGTTTAAGTTCCGACTTACTCGAACGAGCAGCGGATGTCCAACTTAAGGAGGGACGAAAATTGATTCTCGTTCCTCGTGAAACTCCCTTTAGCTTAATTCACCTTCGTAATTTAACGACTTTAGCCGAAGCCGGAGCCAGAATTGTTCCTGCCATTCCTGCCTGGTATCACAATCCCAAAACCATTGAGGATTTAGTTGATTTTGTGGTTGCCCGTGCATTGGATCAACTAGATATCGATTGTATACCTATTCAAAGATGGCAAGGTCGTCAAGATTAGTCAAAATAGGGGAGATAGGGCTATTGAGTTACCCGCAGGGCTATCACAGCGAGACAGGAGATCTTCCCCGTAAAGGTCAAAAGTCAAAATTTGACTAATGGCTCATGACCCTTCGGGTTCGCCCTTCGGGTTCGCCAGTCGCCTGCGGAGGGAAACCCTCCCGCAGCGCTGGACTCACCAGATGCCTGCGGAGGGAAACCCTCCCGCAGCACTGGTCTCACTAATGACTAATGACTAATGACTAATGACTAATGACTAAACAACTATGGCTGTATTTCGTTTATTTTTGTTAATGACCGTGTTAGGAGGACTAACGCTTTTAGTGGTGCAAAACTTGTCACCTGTCCTCCCATTGGTATTTTTGGGAATGAAATCTAAAGCATTACCACTGGCGATTTGGATTTTATTCAGTACTACAGCGGGTGCTTTTACCACTGTATTCGTCACAAGCTTATTTAACTTCTCTAACTTTTTCGCGGGACAACAACGTCAAACCCCAGTCAGAACAGCCACAACTTCCACAGCAAAGAGTCAAACTCCTAAGGAAGAACCAACACCTCGTCCTTCTCCTTCATCATCAAGTCGTAAAAGTGAGTCAACACGAAATAGTGATCCACTTAATGATTGGGAAACAGATAACAGCACAGATGATTGGGACTTTGAAGAAAAAAAAGAACAAGCACCTACACCCAATTCTCAAAACACACAGGTGAGGGACTCTAAGACTTATGAACCTCAACAACAACCATCAAGCACTAACAAGTCAGATTCAGCTTACTCCTACAGCTACCGCGAACCGAAAAATTCTGGCGTCGGGAAAACTGAATCCGTTTACGATGCTGATTATCGAGTTATTATCCCCCCTTATCAACCACCAACGACCAATCAAGCTCAAACCAATCAAGCTCAGGATGATGATTGGGGATTTCTCGATGAGGATATTGAAGATCAAGACAAGCGTCCCCGTCGTTGAGTAGAATAGAATACTACCTATTAAATTCCACATCCCCCACGTGACTCCTGCTTAACTTTTCCGGTCATGGCAGCTTCCTGCAAGGTCATGAAAGCATTTAAATCTTCAAGATCATACCGGGTTGTCAGCAGCTGTCGCAATTCATTTTCTGCCTCAACGGTCAAATAGCCAGTTGCTAAAGCTTTTTGCACAACATCTCGAATCCGAATCATGGTTGAAACCTCAAACGACCACAGTTATGGCACAGTTATTTAATCAGGTTGTTCTTGATAAAATATGCAATGGCTTTGTGCCTCAACGGCTTAGTTAAGAGATATTTTTTGTATTTGTTATGAAATGTTGTCATCTTTTACACCTTGATCGAAAACACTGGTTTGTTGACTACAAGTTAGTGCAACTCATTCGTGTGACACCAATGTAGTGTCGTGATAAGTATGGTCTTATTTCGTACACACAAGTGTACCGTTCAGTGGTAGTCACGCTCGTATATGTTGACCGACATAATCACGATAAAGTTTCAATCAAGATTTATTGAATTTGTATATAAGCCCAAAAATACGCAAGTAACAATAGGCAAGTAACCTAACAAATATTACTAAAATGATATAAGTTCATTGCATTTAAAAGCTAATTTTTTATAAATAATAATTATATTTTTTGGTTCAGCAACTTGAAATAAATAACGGTAGTGATGGTATGTCGTTTCAATAAAGTAGACAAGGAATTTACAGAAGCTAAAAATAGATTTAAAGTAGAGTCAGAAGTAGTTCGTCTTAATGCTGAAGCGCAACTACAAACAAACATGACTATTGACTTGTTAAAAGGCGTTAATCTGTACCTAATTGGCATGATGGGCGTTGGCAAAACGACTGTAGGACGCTTATTAGGGCAGCATTTGGGTTACGGATTTGTTGATATTGACACTTGTGTAGAGAAGGCTGGCGGTGGAAAATCGATAACTGAATTATTTGCCGAACTTGGAGAACCAGCGTTTCGCCAATTGGAAAGTCAGGTACTCTCACAAGTTTGTGCTTTCACCAAGCTTGTCATCGCAACAGGTGGAGGTATTGTCGTACAGCAACAAAACTGGAGTTACCTACACCATGGTTTAATTGTCTGGCTGGATGCATCAGTGGAAATACTTTGCGCTCGATTAGCAGAAGATACAACAAGACCACTGCTGCAAAATGTTGACCGCAAGGCAAAGCTGCAATTTCTCCTGGAACAAAGACAACATCTTTACCGACAAGCAGATTTGCGAATTACCGTAAACGAAGGAGAAACCCCAGAAGAAATTGCCACAAAAATTATAGAGCAAATTCCTAGCGTTCTTAAACCTGGAGTTTTGTCTACTGAATAATCATAAAAGTTAACAATTTTTAGTAAATATGAAAATTTTAATTTTGTAGGTAGATAATACTTTAACTATAATATTAGGATTTTCTTGAGCGAAACTAAAACCGCAATATCTATACAATAGCTTCCCATGATGGTCAGCGAAACTGAGTACATGATCAAGCAGGATGCCGCCAGCCGGGTAGAAGTGCTAAGCGAAGCACTACCCTATATTCAACAATTTAGTGGTCGAACCATTGTCGTCAAATACGGTGGCGCGGCAATGAAAGATAGTAATCTTAAAGATAAAGTCATCCGTGACATCGTATTCCTATCTTGTGTTGGTTTACGACCAATTGTGGTGCATGGCGGTGGACCAGAAATTAATAGTTGGCTGGGTAAACTGGGAATCGAAGCCCAATTTAAAAATGGTTTGCGAGTGACTGATGCTCCTACAATGGATGTTGTGGAAATGGTGTTAGTTGGTCGAGTTAATAAAGAAATAGTTACCTTGATTAGCAAAGCTGGTGGTTCAGCAGTGGGAATGTGCGGCAAAGATGGTAACTTAATCAGGGCTAGACCTCAAGGTGAAGAAGGTATCGGTTTTGTGGGAGAAGTTTGCTCTGTCGATACCAAAATCTTGGAAACACTAGTTAATAATGGCTATATTCCTGTCGTGTCTAGCGTTGCAGCAGACGAGACAGGACAACCTTACAATATTAATGCAGATACTGTTGCAGGAGAGATAGCAGCAGCAATAGGGGCGGAAAAGTTGATTTTGCTGACGGATACCAGGGGAATTCTCAAAGATTATAAAGATCCTTCTACCCTGATTCAAAGAGTAGACATTCAAGAAGCACGCGAGTTGATTACAACAGGTGTTGTTAGTGGTGGGATGATTCCTAAAGTTAATTGTTGTGTGCGATCGCTGGCCCAAGGAGTCCGTGCAGCTCATATCATTGATGGTCGCATTCCACACGCACTGCTACTGGAAATCTTCACTGATGTTGGTATCGGTACAATGCTTGTTGGCTCCCAGTTTACAACTTAGAATATTAGTTCAAATGTTGCAGCAGGCTTGCACAAGTCGTCGTACGCATATTGCGGTAAAATCCATAACAACGGTAGCTGAGAGTTGATAATGCTTACGATTTCGTTTGTGCAGCTTGCCTAACAACTTGTTCGTCCAAACCTAACGCTTGGGCTATCTGCTCAATACTCAACCCCAACGCCAATAACTGGGGTAGCGTTTCCAACTTCCCTTCTTCTTTGCCTTCTTCTTTGCCTTCTGCAAAAACTTCTTGGTAAAATCTAGTTTGTTTTAACTCGCTTAATCCGAACATTTTTCCGATCTCCTCCCGGCTCAAGCGCGGCAATTTATAAATTAATATCGTCTCTATCAATTCTATAATTTCCCTCTGTTGGGCGGCATCTCTAATTTCTTTTCGAGCGCTGTTTACTATCTGTGTAGCTTTTATTGTCGCTGTTGATTCTGGTTCGATGATTAGTTTAACTGTATCAATCCCGATTGATGATGTCCCTATTGAGCTTAATTCATCAAGATAGACACGACTCACTCTGGGTGAATTAAATAATTCTGCGTATCTTTGTGTATCTCCATTGTCAACACTACGGTTAGGAAAGATGATCACACTAGCAAGAGTATTAGTTAATTCAGTTTGATTGAGATAGTTAAAGATTTCTGTGAATAAACGTGAGTAGAATTTTTTGTCTGGTTGAAATTGCACCTCCACAAAATAGATGGGTAAGTAGTTCTGCTGCGTTTGGTAAGAAAACACCATCGATTCTAAATGCCAGTTGTTTGACTTCTACTGAAGAAAATTGGTAAGCCTGAGCTAATTGTGGTGGTTGGTTAATCAGTTCAAAGAAAGTGCTAGGGATGCTCTGGAAGATACGATAAAAAATACTGTCTGTTTTCAAGGCTAGTTTTTCAGGGGAATGAGTTTGTCTTAGCGCGCAACTCTAAAAGATCGCCACTGCTTAATAGCAGTATGAATGACTCTTGTACCTTTTTTGCAAAACTTAGAAAGAGACATCTCCAGAAATTAATGATGCGTTACCTGAAACCCTTGTAGAGACGTTACATGTAACGTCTCTACATTCTTTTTCGGAGATGTCTAATATAAAACTCTCATTCAGCAACGCTAACCAATCAAGTTTTTAACTTGATGAACGCAGATTCAGTATTACATTGTTGGATGAGATTAGGGGCGATGATCGCCCTTACTGTATACTTTTTGATAAATGATAAATTTTATTATTTAATTCTAACTATGACCATTACCCTAACCATGAAAGAAGAGCTGGAACTATGGGCAGAAGCTGACCAAAATACTTTGCAAAATCCAGAACCTCATGAATTTGTTGGTCAAATACCTAGGCAGCTTGGTACAGGTTATGTACGAGACATTGAGGTGCATCCCAATCTTTGGCTGAAGATTTTGGACTATGAGTATCACGATGAAGTGCTGATCAAAATCCCCGATTGGGATCACCCTCTGCAATTTCATGTACTGGCAAATTACGACCCGCAGCAACACAGTTGTTAGGCTGCCTGTTCAACCTTCTGTTTGAGATGTTGTAACCATGTTTGAAGCGACGTATCAAGCATCTGTTGCATCATGCCTCTTAACAGACGTACCAACCAACCTTCAAATGATTCCTCAGTTCTGACGAGCACACCTTTTTCATGCGGTTCAAGTATCCATATGTGAATGGCTTGCGTGCCTATTGCCTTACCTGTCCAGCTAATTCGACGTGATGGTTCAACTTCTTGTAGTGTTGATAGAATAGCAGTCCCACCTGATTTCCAACGAAATACAGAACCAGGCTCAAGCAGTCCTTCTAGTTTGGACTCTGAAATATTCGGATACCAAACATTCCAATGATTGATGTCAGTAAGGGTCTGCCATATCGTCTCGCTTGAGGCGTTAATCATAATTTCATGTCGAGAAATAGCTGGTGCTTTGGAGTTAATTTCCATAATGTATCTCTGTTGCGGCAGTCTCATACTACAAGGCGCATATCACCCCCTGCATTGACTTGGGTTAAGAAATACCCCTGTGATAAACTCTCCGCTTCAAACGGCTTAGCGATTCCGGTTCAATACCAAGATGCGACGCAAGATAGTGTTGCGGAATGCGCTCTAATAGATGTGGCTCAGTCTTGAGTAGGTGAAGATAACGCTGTTCAGGAGTATCCCGGTACAAAGACATTAGGCGATCACGCAACCGAAAAGCTAAATATTCTACTATCAGCCGCAATAACTTCTGACCATCCGGCGCTGACTCTAAGGCTTGAATAACCTGTTGATTCACAATTAACACTTGTGAATCTTCAATCGCCTGACAGGAAAAACAAGCGGGACGTTGCAGCCGGAAACTTTCGTAGTCACCTAAGGTATGATTTTCAGGATGAAAAAACAACGTCAGTTCTTTGCCGTCTTTTAGAAAAAACATTCTTAGACAGCCTTTTAGCGTCAAACCAACAAACTCACAAATATCACCCTCTCGAAACAGGAACTCTCCCTTATTAAGCTTTCTTGACTCTAAAAGAGGTTCAACCAGTATCCAGTCAATTTTGAAGTTAGGAGAAATTTCCTGAATAAACAAGCGCAACGGTTCGTACATTTGGCAATCTAATCTTGAGCTTCTGATGCCTGAACATCTTCTTTGGCAAAAAAGTCATCTTGACAAGAATAGGGTGAGCATAACCCATGCCCACCCTACACCAGATGTGTATACAGAGTCAATTCAAAAGCGCATCTATTCAGAATGTGACTCCAAAAAGCGATATTTTACCGAATCTTAGCCAAGATTTGCCAGTAACAGCTCTCGCTTCTCAGACTTGTTGACTTTGACTTGACCGTCATCGTCCACATCCACAATAGCTGTGTCACCTTCTGTAATCTCACCTGAAAGCATGGCTTCAGCCAGAGAATCTTCCAAGAGGCGCATAATCGCCCGACGTAACGGTCTTGCGCCGTAGCTGGGGTTGTAGCCTTCTTGTAGTACACGGTCTTTGAAGCGATCGCTCACTTCCAAACTTATTCCCTTCTCAGTCAAGCGGCTTCCTACTTCGCGCAGCATTATATCAGCAATTTGCTTAACTTCATCTTTCTTAAGTTGAGTGAAGACAATAATCTCATCAAGACGGTTGAGGAATTCTGGACGGAAGTATGATTTCAGTTCTTCATTCACCAGCATTTTGATGCGGTTGTAAGTCGCCTCAGCTTCATCTTCGCTAAACTGGAAGCCCAAACCGCCGCCACCTTTTTCAATCACCTTAGAACCGATGTTAGAGGTCATGATAATCAGCGTGTTCTTGAAGTCCACAGTCCGACCTTTCGCATCAGTAAGACGACCGTCATCCAAGATTTGCAGCAGCATATTGAACACATCGGGATGCGCTTTTTCGATTTCGTCGAAAAGCACTACCGTATAGGGTTTGCGCCGTACTGCTTCAGTCAGTTGTCCGCCTTCGTCGTATCCAACGAAACCAGGAGGTGAACCAATCAGCTTAGAAACGGTGTGGCGTTCCATGAATTCGGACATATCCACACGAATCATCGCATCTTCAGCACCAAAGAAGTAAGAAGCCAATGCTTTAGCTAGTTCTGTCTTACCAACTCCTGTGGGACCAGAGAAGATAAAGCTTGCAATCGGTCGGTTAGGATTCTTTAACCCAACTCTAGCGCGACGGATGGATTTAGAAACTGCAGTCACTGCTTGCTCTTGACCGATGAGACGCTGGTGAAGAGTGTCTTCTAAGTGCAGCAGCATCTCTGATTCCGATTCAGTCAACTTGTTGACTGGGACACCAGTCCAAGAAGCGACAATCTGAGCAATATCTTCCTCATCAACAATTGGGCTATTGACAGATTGAGCATCTTGTGCAAGGCGCAATTTTGTTTCGAGTTCCAACTCTTGATCGCGCAGTTTACCAGCTTTATCAAAGTCCTGAGTTTTAACAGCTTCCTGTTTTTGCTTAGTCACTAGCGCCAATTCGCGCTTGAGTTCGCGATCTTCGGACTTGATAGAGTTCCGTAGGTGAACACGAGAACCTGCTTCATCAATCAAGTCAATGGCTTTATCAGGTAAGAAGCGATCGCTAATGTAGCGATCTGACAAGTTAGCTGCAGCAACAACAGCCGCATCAGAGATTTGAACTTTGTGGTGCTGCTCGTAAGCAGAGCGCAACCCGTATAATATCTGGATGGTTTCTTCAACCGATGGTTCACCGATCATAATCGGTTGGAAACGACGCTCTAGGGCTGCATCGCGCTCAATGTGTTGACGGTACTCATCAAGAGTGGTTGCGCCAATACACTGGAGTTCACCTCGTGCCAATGCGGGTTTCAGGATGTTAGCTGCATCCATACCACCTTCTGTGCCACCTGCACCAACCAAAGTGTGAACTTCATCTATCACCAGGATGATATTACCCGCTGTGCGGATTTCATCCATGATTTTCTTGAGGCGTTCTTCAAAATCGCCACGGAAGCGAGTACCAGCCACTAGTGACCCCATGTCGAGGCTGATGACTTGTTTGTCTTGTAGAATGTCGGGAACATCTTGGTTTACAATGCGTTGGGCAAGACCTTCGGCGATCGCTGTTTTACCAACACCTGGTTCCCCAATCAGCACAGGATTATTCTTAGTGCGGCGTCCCAAAATCTGGACAGCACGCTCAATTTCCTTCTCACGACCGACAACAGGGTCGAGATTGCCTTCTTGCGCTTGTTTGGTAAGATTTCTACCAAATTCCTCTAAAGTTAAATTTTGGGTACGTTTTGAACCGCCGCCACGGGAACCGGAAACAGATGTCGCCTCACCCAACTGACGAATCACTGCAGTACGGATTTGCGACAAATCAAGCCCCAAATTTTGCAGGACTTTAGCGGCGACACCCTCACCAGCTTCAGTCAATCCCAAGAGTAAGTGTTCAGTACCTATATAATTATTTCCCAGGCTGCGAGCTTCCTTAAAGCCTTGCTCAAATAAACTTTTCACCTTGGGAGTAAAAGGAATTTCCGGGGGTACAAAACCAGAACCCCGACCTATAATTCTTTCGACTTCGCGACGTGCATCTTTGAGGGTAACGCCCAAGTCGGTCAGCACTTTGGCAGCAACCCCTGATCCTTCTCCAATCAGCCCGAGGAGAATTTGCTCCGTCCCTACGAAATTGTGTCCCAGGCGGCGCGCCTCTTCCTGGGCTAGCATAATAACTTTAATGGCTTCGGATGTGAAGTGTTCAAACATATTGGGTTTGTGCTCCCTTGCTGCTTGGGCTAAAGGTGATTTCAGTAGTATAGAGAATGAAGCTTGACGGTAGTTCTGAGGAATGTGAATGGCGGGTGCTAGTTTGATACATTTTATTTAGCACTCGGTTCTCGTCACTCAGCACACAATTCGCACTCATCACTATCTAAGATTCACCCTCACCTGAATTTTTGTGTACTTTCTTATAGATAATGTATCTTTATTTAAAGTCGAGTGACAGTAGTGAGAGCCGTAAGAGTTTAGGCGTGTTACCCGTCAGGAGCGCGAATACAAGCGAACAGACGGATAATAATTAGTAGTCAGGAGTTAATGGTGAGTAGTAGTTTATATTACAACAAAGAGCGCTTCACTTACAACTCCCCGTAGAGAACCTAGAATCTGTGATGAGTAAAGCTAATAAAGACCAACAGCACCCGTTGTACAATCGCGATCGCCCCATCATTGAGAATTTATTGGTTGGTGAGGCAACTGATTATAATTTAGCAGAATTAGCTAGATTGCGAATTCGCTATTCCAGTTTTCCTGGTGCAAGAGATATTCAAAGCGATTTGGATAAGATTCTGGTGCAGTGGAATCTAAGCGAAGAGGAACTTTTTGAGAAAACACGCGCCTTACACAGTCGTGGGGGTATTTACAAAAGTCGCGGGAAAAAAGAAGAAGAAGATTGGAATTAGTACTGGCAAGAATTGGAAAAACCTCCAAGTTCTGGGATTTTCCTAGGTTTGTCCTCTACTCTCCCAACTTCTCCTGCTGACGATGTTCCCTCAATTTCCTCAACAGGTTTTCTTGAGCTAAAGAGGGAGTCACCTCAACACTAGTAGGTTGAGGCTGCTTACTAGCACTCTTAGTATCAACTGATTGTTGACGAGTGCTTGGTGTGGAATTCGTCACAGTAATAGTAGTAGGCTCAAACGTTTTCTTGGCACTTTTAGTCGCACCAGGTGAGAGATCAAACATCATCTGCTGTTGACGAGTGCTTGGGGTGGAATTCGTCACAGTAATAGTAGTAGGCTGAAAGGTTTTCTCAGCACTTTTGGCTGCACCAGGTGAGAGATCGAACATCATCTGCTGTTGACGAGTGCTTGGGGTGGAATTCGTCACAGTAATAGTGCTAGGTTGAAACGTTTTCTCAGCACTTTTGGTAACTGTCAATGGCATACTAAATGACGTCTGCTCTTGGTTTGTCTTGGGTACGGAAATTGCCACATTAGAATTGTTAACAACAGCTTTGACTGAGTCTAGAGTACTAGCAATTTGTGTGTGCTCTTGTATCTGCTGTGTGGAGGAGACCAAGCTACTTAAACCATTAACAAGTTGTCGTAAATTTTTCCGAAAAGCTGGATCTCCTGTCAACTCATCTAAATCAGATGTAATCTTTTGGGTGTTTTCAAATGTCACCCGTGCAGAATCTAAAGTTTGTTGCAGAACCACCACGTTATTAGGGTTGTTGAGGCTGTTGGAGATTTGGCGCAAATTAGCAGAAGCTTGTGCAGCATTTGCAGACAAAGTTTCTAAATTTTTGATTAATTCTCCTTGAGTTACACGATTAACAGCAGGTGAAAGACTGCTAACTGTTTTACGTAATTGATTGCTAGTTTCGGTGATATTGTTTAAGGCTGCAACAAGTGAAGAGCGGTTGCTAGTAACTAGATTATCAAGATTATTAATCAGCTTACTAACTTGAGTGTTTGTTAAACGAAGTTCTTTTGCGGTGGAACTAAATTGGTCTGCAGTATTACCGAATTGACTCAGAGTTTTAGTACTGGATGCACTCAGTTGAGTTGTTGCTTTTTGAACTGTATTAGTCGTCGCTGAAAAGGAGTTTAGTTGTTGTTGAAGGTTTTTGCTTAAAACAGTGAAGTTACGACTTAACTCAGCAATATTTGCAGCAGCAACAGCAGTATTTTCTACAGCTCTATTCACATTACTGTAGAATTTCTGGTCACTGTATACAGTTGCTAACTGAGTGCTTGAACGAATAAGTTCATCTGTACTGATTCCAATCTGACCTTTTAAGCGAGAATTATTACAGACAATAATTTGAGGGTTACAATTTTTATCTAAGGGTTTGCCTACTACAGATCCAGGAGGGAGCTCCGTTTTGGGTGTGATGTCAAGAATGTTTTCGCCAATCAATCCAGACTGATTAGCTTCAACTGAGACATTGCTAGGCATAATCAGCTTGGGTTTGGTAATTTCAATTTCCACCTCAACGTTATTTGCTCCTGGTCGAATGGCAGAAATGGTGCCTACTTTTACACCCCTGTACCGGACTGGTGCTCCTTTTTGAATACCGCCTGCATTCGCAAATTCCACAATAGCTTTGTATGAATTACGATCAAGACTAAATTTAGTTAGCCATAATATGATTAACCCAAACACTCCCAGTCCCAACAAAAGCAACAACCCAACAGAACCTTCTCGAAAAGTTCGCGCAGAGGCGAAGCGGCTTGTTAATAAACCTCGCATTTTCTTTTTCCTCAGCTATGGATTTTAGATTGTAGATTTGAGGTTGTAGGTTTTTCTTCTATCTAAAATCCCAAATCCAAAATTACTCTAACCAGCAATGTGAATTGGTCCAGAAACATTTCCACTAATAAATTGTCGAATCAAAGGATCGTCTGTAGTATCTATTTCACTGACACTACCTTCCCATTGCACTTTACCTTCGTAGAGAAACACCACCTTGTCAGCTGTGCGACGAATAGTGCTTTGTTGATGAGTGACAATAGCGTAGGTATTACAGCTTCCCTGTATACATTGCAACTGCCGAATCAAATCTTCTATCACAGTAGAAGCAATGGGATCAAGTCCGGCTGTTGGTTCATCGTACAGTAAAACTTCTGGAGCTGATTTGGGATTATCGGGGTTAGACATAATAGCACGAGCAAAGCTGACTCGTTTTCGCATACCTCCAGATAGTTCGGCTGGGTAGCGATCGCCTATTTCTGATAACCCCACCATCTCCAATTTCTCATGAACAAGTTCTTGAATCCGAGAACGCCGCAGTTTTGAGTATTGATAAAGTGAAAAACCCACATTCTCCTCCACCGTTAAAGAATCGAACAACGCCGCTTGCTGAAACACCATACCAATACCAAGTGGATCTGTCCCATCTTCAATCAATCCTTCTCGGTGCACACCTTTAATAAAAACGTCCCCAGAATCAAGAGCTGTTAACCCAGCAATCACCCGTAAAATTGTTGATTTACCAGTTCCACTAGGACCGATAATTCCTAGTGCTTCGCCTCGGTAAATCGTCAAATCCACGTTATCTAAAACCTTATTGCTACCAAAGGATTTAGAAACGCCTTTTAGTTCAATCAAAGGTTCAGTCATTAGTCATTAGTCATTAGACATTAGTCATTAGTTAAAATAAGTTACTCTAAATTTTGAACTCTTGACCCTGGACTTCGCAAAGCAGCGGACAAATAACAAAAATGCAGGATAGTGATGTCATTGTTATCGGTAGTGGTATTGGCGGGTTAACAGCTGCTGCATTACTTGCTCGTTACGGTAAGCGAGTAATTGTCTGTGAAAGCCATACAATCCCTGGGGGTGCTGCTCATACCTTCAGACGACGGGGATTTGAATTTGATTCCGGTCCCTCATTCTATTGTGGTCTGACAAGTACCGGAAGTTTGAATCCCGTCAAACAAGTTCTTGACGTTTTGGGCGAATCTTTAGAATCTGTACCTTACGACCCCCTTGGACTCTACCATTTTCCTGAAGCGAGTTTACCTGTTTATAGTAACGCTGACCTAACTCGTGAAGAAATTGCGAAAATTACGCCCCAAGGAGCGAAGGAACTCAAGCGCTTTGAGGAACGCTTGTTACCATTGTACGACGCGATGAAAGGTATTCCTACCCTAGCTTTACGAGCAGATTGGCAGGTGATTCCCATATTAATCGGACGTTACTTACCCTCTTTGTTAAAGATGGTACCTCATTTGCCTCTTGTTCAAGCATCTGTCGGTTCTGTGATGGATGCAACAGTACAAGACCCGTGGATACGGCGACTTATCGACCTAGAATGCTTTTTACTATCTGGTTTAAAAGCACATGGCACGATTGCTCCAGAAGTAGCTTTTGTGTTAGGTGAACGCTCCCGTGCTGGGGTTGAGTATCCTGTGGGTGGGAGTGCGGCTATTGTCAAGGCTTTGGTGCGGGGCTTGGAACGTTGGGGTAGTCAGTTGCTTTTGGGACATCATGTAGAGCAAATCTTAGTTGAGAATCGCAAAGTTCTTGGTGTCCAGTTGACAAAAGGTGAAATCCTCAAAGCACCCATTGTGATTTCCAATGCCAGTATTTGGGACACTTACACCAAACTGTTACGTCCTGAGGATTTGCCCTCGTCTTTTAGCAAAGCTGCATTGAATACACCACCAGTTGATAGCTTTATGCATTTACATTTAGGTATTCGTGCAGATGGTTTGGAAAACTTAACAGGACATCATGTCGTCGTTCACGACAGTGACAAGGATATCACAGTACCGGGAAATACTTGCATGATCTCAATTCCTAGTGTGTGGGATGCAACACTTGCCCCAGAGGGACATCATGTGGTTCACGCTTACACCCTAGAACCATATGCGGGATGGGAACGGAACGACGAATATGAACACAAGAAGCAACAGAAAGCGCAAACTTTATATCGTGCCTTAGAGCAAATTATTCCAGATATCAGAGAGCGTGTTGTGTTGGAACTTATTGGCACACCCTTAACCCATGCTTATTATCTACGAAGGTATCAGGGAACTTATGGTCCGGCTATTCAAGCGGGACAGGGCATGTTTCCGGGATCACACACACCAATACAGGGATTATATCGCGTCGGTGATAGCACTACGCCAGGAATTGGTGTACCTGCAGTAGCAGCGTCTGGGATTTTGTGTGCGAATATGCTGGTGAAGTAGTAAAAAAAGGGGAGTAGGGGGAGTAGGGGATGTAGGGGGAGTAGGGGATGTAGGGGATGTCAAATGTATCAGGATTTTTGTGAAAGGGTATTACACCTTTAATTTTTGACAAATCAGTTCTTCGGATTCCTATATTCCTCCAACAGTTGTGGAATGTAATCATACCCATCTACACCAATGACAGCAATTATTTTAGAACGATTTTTCTGCAATAAATTTCTGAAAGATTCTTCCCCTATTTGTCCTTGTAAAATTATGAGCCAACCCGCAGATTTTTGCCATTCATTTGAAGCGATTTGGTTTAATAAATACATTCCCAAACAACCAGCATAAATTGCTTTTTCTTGGTCTGGTAAATAATAATAAGCTTCGCCTAAATTAGATAAGTTCAAACCTTGAAGATACAAATCACCAGAAATTTGTGCTGCTTGAAAGCCGTCTTCTAAATATTTAATTGCTGTTTGAGGTTGCTCGATGATGACATAGGCTACACCCAAACTACTGAAACACAAAGCTTTACTTTGAACATCGCCCAGCCGTTCCGAGAGTGTTAAACCTTGTTGCAAGTAGTTAATTGCTGTCTCATAAACTTCTGGTTCTAGTTGTTCCAGTTGCTGGGCTTGCATAACTTCGCTGTATCCCAAGTTTACCAAGGCATTTGCTTCGCCTGTGCGATCGCCTGTTTGCCGACTCAGTATTAAGGCGCGTTGGCTAAAGTCAATTGCTTCAGGATACATTTTTTGGGCAACGTGGGTACGGCTGAGGTGGTTGAGATTGGCAATTTCACAAACGCGATCGCCTGCACTGCGTGCTATCTCCAAAGCTTGTTGATGAAATTGCACAGAACGCTTATATTGCCCGAATGCTCGTTGAGAAGAGCCTAAAAGTGTCAAAATTCGTGCTTTTTCTTGAGTTCCTTCCACTTGACGCAACGGTTCATCCAAATAATTCAGCGCATCTCGTAAGTACTTCCCAGAAAAAGAAGCAAAAATTCCGCCGTACAAGGGAAAGTATGAACGCTGTGCAAAGGTTCGCAGAATTTGCACCATCACTTGAGAACAACCAGCGCTGTATATTGATGCAGCACTACCAAAGCCACTTGCTAGTTGACTCCAAATCACTGCAAACGTCAAGAAAGTCGAAATCGACAACTTAGAGCCTGCTTTAACATTGTAAGGCTGTTGGTCAAACCAGTTGATTAAGCCCCGTTGCAAGTACTGCAAAATGACTGCCATCTCCACCCAATCACGCAGGCTGACACTGGTATGCTGTTGTGCAAATTCAATTGCAGACTTCTCCAAAGCTAAGTAGCGAAACAGTGCTTTAGGAAACTCGCTATTCACTTGCTTTGCCCAAGTTGCCCAAGGACCACGTTCTCCAGGTACACCACCAAATCCTAGTGATTCCCGGCTTTGCTCGTACATCCAACTGACTAAGTGGTCTTGCAGTCGCTGCCAACCAATAATGCCACGGTTTATACCATCTGATATTTCCTGGAAATCCGAATCAGCTTGGGCAAATTGTTGTAAGGATTTTGACACTTGCTGGATTTGTTGCAAATTCAGTGGATTCTTGCGGTTGAAGTCGATAGCACCTAAGAATGCAGCCAGACGACTTCCGACTTCGGCTGTCGTCACTTCTCTAAATGCTGAGACAATGGCTTCTGTAGTTTTATTTTGCTGTTGAGCGCGTTGCCATTGACTTTGAATGGTTTTGATTGCCCGCAGACTCCGGGTTGCTTTGGCTTGCTTGAGTTCATCTTTTTCCGTGTCTACTTGTTGCTGAGTGGAATTAAGGCGATCGCTCAAAACCAGTTCAAAAACTTCCCCCGTATCAGCAGTCACACCTTTGAGCAACATTTGATAAACCTGCTCTTGAGAGCTAATCTTGCCCTTGAGCGTGGTTTGGACAATTTCGTCGATTAAGGCGAGATACTTTTCGCGCAACGGCAGAGAGTCAGACACTTTAGCAACCAGAATAGGGATATGTCAATTTTAGTTGCTGTCTGGGTTAAGTTGCAGAAGAAGATCTTGCCAAGGTTTCAACCCCTTACCAAGGGGTGGGGCGGTTTTCTCTCGTTCCCATGCTCAGCATGGGAATGCACTTCTGTGGGCTGCTGCCTCCCAATGATTATATTTTTTATCCCTATTTTATTTTCCCCATTTCATTTCTTTACCCAAGCGAAAATCAATCAACTTGTTGGGTTCTGCTTTCGCTACATCAAAACTGCAATTAGCTTGATGTTCTGAAGGTTATTGATAATTTTGTTACGAAAACAGAAACCAATATTAGCTTGCGTTAATGAGCGTCGTACAATCAACATTACATTCGCCGGAGAATCTCTCAAACAATTAAAGAAACAACAAATATCAGGATTTGCGTTTGCATTCACATCACTGCTATTGATAAATTATTAAGGCTTTAAGATGAACATAAGTGAAAAGCTTCGATGTATTTTTTGCTGCTCATTTTCCAATTTTTCTCGTTATAGTTTAGCTGTGTTGATGGGTGTGGTTTTGTTATCTGACTCAGTGGAGGCGACATTTAGAAGCACAAATTTGCAGATAGCACAACAGCCAGTAACAAATTCGCAAGATGCAACTCGTGCTGCAGCACAAAAAGCTTTTGATGAAGGGCTTGCATTTTTCAAAGAAGGTAGCGCAGAGTCATTAAGACAGGCGATTAAAAAATGGGAAGTAGCTTTGCAACTGTGGCAGAAAGTGGGGGATGAAGCAAAACAAGCTCTTACTTCTCTTAGTATCGGGCGAGTTTACGACACTTTAGGAGAAAAACAAAAAGCACTTGAATTTTACAACCAAGCACTTCCACTGTTTCGTGCGGTGGGCGACAGGGGTGGAGAAGCTACAACACTCAACAATATCGGGCGAGTTTACGACACTTTAGGAGAAAAACAAAAAGCACTTGAATTTTACAACCAAGCACTTCCACTGTTTCGTGCGGTGGGCGACAGGGGTGGAGAAGCTACAACACTCAACAATATCGGGCGAGTTTACGACACTTTAGGAGAAAAACAAAAAGCACTTGAATTTTACAACCAAGCACTTCCACTGTTTCGTGCGGTGGGCGACAGGGGTGGAGAAGCTACAACACTCAACAATATCGGGCGAGTTTACGACACTTTAGGAGAAAAACAAAAAGCACTTGAATTTTACAACCAAGCACTTCCACTGTTTCGTGCGGTGGGCGACAGGGGTGGAGAAGCTACAACACTCAATAATATCGGGGGAGTTTACTCCGCTTTAGGAGAAAAACAAAAAGCACTTGAATTTTACAATCAAGCACTTCCACTGTTTCGTGCGGTGGGCGACAGGCGTGGAGAAGCTAGAACACTCAACAATATCGGGCGAGTTTACGACACTTTAGGAGAAAAACAAAAAGCACTTGAATTTTACAACCAAGCACTTCCACTGTTTCGTGCGGTGGGCGACAGGGGTGGAGAAGCTACAACACTCAACAATATCGGGCTAGTTTACTCCGCTTTAGGAGAAAAACAAAAAGCACTTGAATTCTACAACCAAGCACTTCCACTGCTTCGTGCGGTGGGCGACAGGGGTGCAGAAGCTACTACTCTTAGTAACATAGCTTCCCTAGAACGTAACCGAGGCAACTTAGAACAATCCCTCAAACAAATCTCAGCTGCTATTGAAATTATCGAAGATTTACGCACGAAAGTTGTCAACCAAGACTTGCGAACTTCCTACTTTGCCTCAGTGCAAGGTTATTACAAATTCTACATTGACCTGTTGATGCAGTTGCACAAAAAGAATCCATCAAAAGGATATGATGCTCTTGCACTGCACATCAGCGAACGCTCCCGCGCTCGTGGTTTGATCGAACTTTTAACTGAAGCTAATGCTAATATCCGCAAAGGTGCTAACTCGCAGCTGTTAGCAGAAGAACGCCGCTTACAGTTTCGTTTGGAAGCGCGACAGAAACGGTTATTATCATTGTCTAATACCGAAGCAAACGAACGCCAAGCCGCAGCCCTGAAAACAGAAATTGAAAATCTCCTCAACCAATACCAGGAACTGCAAGTAAAAATCCGCACCACTAGCCCAAAATACGCAAATTTAAAGTATCCCAACCCCCTGACTTTGCCACAAATTCAGCAACAGCTAGATAAGGACACGCTGCTATTGCAATATTCTCTCGGTGAAGAACGCAGCTACCTTTGGGCGGTGACTCCAAATTCTATGCAAAGCTACAAACTCCCAGGACGCAAAGAAATAGAGCAAAAAGTAGAGGAGTTACGCAAACTCTTACGAGACCCTGGGATGAATAAAGTTTCCCCAGAACAAACAGCAAAAGCCGCCGATCAACTTAGTCAACTCATTCTTGCTCCTGTTGCAAAAGATTTGGGTCAAAAACGCTTGCTAATTGTTGCTGATGGTGCATTGCAATACATTCCTTTCACTGTGCTGACAGTGCCAAAATCATCTGTTAGCGCAGAAAATTACCAACCATTGCTACTCAACCACGAAATAGTTAGTTTACCTTCCGCTACAACCATTGACATTCTCCGGCAAGAACTAAAAGGACGGCAAAAAGCACCAAAGTCCCTAGCCATTCTTGCTGATCCAGTGTTTAGCAACAAAGATAAACGTTTTACAAGAGTTACCCAAAACCGTTCTCTCAAAAACAATAACCAGCGTGGGGCATCCCAGAATACATCTTCCGCACTTGATCTAGACAAGTCTGCCTTAACGCGGGCAACTAGAGACATAGACATGGGCAATATTCCGCGACTCGAAGGAACGCGGAAAGAGGCTGAGGAAATTATGAAACTAGTGCCCCAGTCAGACACATTAAATGCATTTGATTTCGATGCGAACTATACCTGGGCAACTAACCCACAACTTAGCCAATACCGCTACCTACTTTTTGCAACCCACGGCATACTCAACTGGTAAAATCGAAGGGATAGATGCTGACGGTCAAGGCTACAGTTGCACGGGTACGCTGATAGCTGATAATTTGGTGTTGACTAATTCTCACTGCGTAGTTAATCCTGAAACTGGTAAACTTAGTCGGGGGATGGCCTTTCTACCAAATTTAATTAACGGTCAAGTACGCGATAAAAATGATATCGCTTACGCAACCACTGTTACGCCTGGAACATACTTCAAAAGCGGGACAATGGCAGATTATGTAGATGACTGGGCTATTATCAAACTTGACAGACCTCTTGGGAAAAAATACGGTGTTATCCCTTTGAAATCTTTACCATCTTTCGACCTTGTAGGGGATATTCAAAAATTTGCTCTGGTTGGTTATTCTGCTGATTTTCCTAACTCCAAGCAAAAGGAATATCAAGAATTTACAGCTGGAGAAAGCATGACTGCTGGCGTTCACTTGGGATGCAGCATTCTCCGGCAAAAAGATAACTTACTGTACCACAACTGCGATACTAAAGGCGGGGCTTCTGGCGGCGCAATTATCGGCAATATTGGCGGTAATTATTATGTTCTCGCTTTGCATTCTGGCTGGAACAAAGTTAACGGACTTAAATTAAACCGCGCAGTTGAGATATCTCGCATACAACCAGCTTTGCGAGGAAATTAGAGAGGAAGAATCAGGAGATAAAGTTGAAAGGAGTGCGATGGTGGGGAGCGATGGCACTTCTTTTGGCTGTTAATGCAGTAGTGCGATGGTGCAAAGCATCTAGGGGCGATGCTGCAAAGCAGGCGCTACGCAAACGCCACATTGGCATTAGTTAGTCCACTTCAAAAAGGGTGCGAGCAAGTCCTGACTGGCGAATAATAGACCGTAAAGTGCCAGTACGTAGCTCATCGTGATCAGGGACAGGAACAGTTATTGTTGAGTCTTCTGTTTGCAGTTGCATAATAATATGACTACCACGCTGACGTACCTGTACAAAGCCATGCTGCTCTAGAATTTTGCAAACTTCCCCACCAGAAAGAATACGCAGCTTACCCAAGGCTTACCTCTAGGCGTGTCACAAAAACTTCTGTATGCAGTCGTTCTTGGATTTCAGAGGGGGCTGCTGTTTCAAAGAAGAGTTCTAACGCCTCAACCAGATTATCCCGTGCTTCCTCAATTGTCCTACCTTGGCTTGCAATATCAAGTTCAGGACACAGAGATACATAGCCGTCTCCTTCGCGCTCAATGATTGCGGTGAGTTGTTTTGTTTGTTTCATTTTCTGTCTTGGTTGAACCAGCGCATTTAGGAAAATAGAATTATTGATCTAGATGTTAACTGTGATCACATTATTTGTGGATACAAATTAGACAAACGCTTCTGCTGCACGGTCAATTAAATCACGTTGTGCTTGGTACGCCGGGATGTTGATGGTTACATCGCGGTTTCGGTTTGCCGATTCACTTGATTGCGGTTGTATCACTCAATCTCTTCCAAATATCCACACAATGAATATACCAATTTTGTATATACAACATCAGCACAAAGTTCGAGCGAAAATCTCCTCTATCCAATTAATGATTTAGGATTGCTATTTCGCAAAGACATTTAGTACACGCTACCTTAAAAGAATATAAATAAAATTCGTAAAGCAAACTTGTACAGCTTGACAAAAACATCATCTCGTGTAATTAGACGATAAGATAATTCTATAAAACCATGAACCAGGTAGATTACCTCCGCATAAGTTTAATAGACCGCTGTAACTTCCGCTGTCAATACTGTATGCCAGAGGGAGCGGAACTTGACTATATCCTCAAGCAGCAGTTGTTGACTGATAAAGAACTGCTGATCCTGATTGAAGAAGTGTTTATCCCCGTTGGATTTACTAGGTTTCGTTTGACTGGGGGAGAACCTTTACTGCGTCCCCGTGTGGTGGAATTGGTGAAAGCAATAGCCTCTCTCCCCCAAACTCAAGACCTCTCAATGACAACAAACGGCTTTTTACTCGCTCCAATGGCGCAAAACCTGTATGATGCTGGTTTGCGACGCGTCAATATTAGCTTAGATTCCCTTGATCCCGATACCTTTGACCAAATTATTGGTAATCGCGGTCGTCCACGCTGGGAACAAGTTTGGCAGGGGATTCATGCGGCTTATCGCCTAGGATTTGACCCGTTGAAGCTAAATGTGGTGGTCATTCCTGGTGTCAACGACCACGAAGTTCTGGATCTTGCGGCGTTGACGATTGATAAACAATGGCACGTGCGATTTATTGAGTTTATGCCAATTGGTAATTCGCAGTTGTTTGGCGATCGCAGTTGGATATCTTCAGAAGAGTTACGCCAACGCATCCGCGAACGTTGGGGATTGACAGAATCCCAAGTTCGTGGTAATGGACCTGCTGATGTGTTTCAGATTCCGGGAGCGAAAGGGACACTGGGATTTATCAGTCAGATGTCGGAGTGTTTTTGCGATCGCTGCAACCGGATGCGTCTTTCCGCTGATGGCTGGCTGCGTCCCTGTTTATTAAATGAAACTGATCAAATTGACTTAAAAACTGCTCTGCGTGCAGGTATCAGCACTATCGAATTGCGGGAGCAGGTTAGGAACTTATTGGCAATTAAGCCAGATATTAACTTTAAGCAACGTTATTCAGGTACAGCGACTGGTGTTTATACTCGCACCATGTCACAAATTGGTGGATAACCTTCCGCAAGGCAAAAGTAAAAAGAAAGAAATCTTTTCTTTTTACTTTTGCCTTTTGCCTTTTGCCTTTTTTACGCTTGACGTGAGTAGTATTCCACCACAAGCAGTTCGTTAATTTGTAGCGCCACCCACTCGCGCTCAATAACGCTGTTGACTTTGCCAACCAACTTGTTTTTGTCAAACTCCAGATGGTTAGGTAAGTTTGCCAAACCAGGGTATTGTAAGTTAGCTTCGACCAACTTCCGTGAACCCTCCCGGTTTCTGACGGCAATTTCCTCTCCAGGACGGCATTGGTAACTGGCAATATTGACAGCGCGACCATTAACTGTAACATGACCGTGATTCACCAGTTGGCGAGCCGCCGGAATAGTGGGAGCCATACCCATGCGGAAAACAGTATTATCCAAGCGCATTTCTAGCAATTGTAGCAGCACTTGTCCAGTAGAACCGGTAACGCGTCTCGCTTTGCGTATATAACGCAGCAATTGCTTTTCCGTCACACCGTAGTTAAAACGGAGTTTTTGCTTTTCTTCCAACCGGATGGCGTATTCAGAACGTTTTTTGCGGTTCTGACCATGTTGCCCTGGCGGATAGGCGCGTCTAGCGCTTTTACGAGTTAATCCTGGTAAGTCGCCTAAGCGACGTACAACCCTAAGGCGTGGTCCTCTGTATCGGGACATGAGCTTCCTAAATTTTATCTTGCTTAACTTTACCCAGACATACAATTATATAGCAGTCCTAAATAAGATTGTGATATCAGGCATTGAATGATGAGGACCCAAACAGGAAAGCTCAGAAATGGTCTTTAACTTCCTCACTCCCCCCCAGTTTCTCACTCCCTCACTCCCTCATCTTCGCTGCTCTGTATTGCAAGCATCAAAGTGGGCTTTTATCATGAGGTAGCATACCTTTGGGTGTTTGGAGAAGGAAAAATAATGTTAGGCAAGAGAAAAAGTAAAGATACCCACACGCTTGGGCACAGATCCGGACATACTGCACAGCATCTTGAAGCAAGCGCAGACGCCTTAAAAGCAGTTATTTTTAGAGTCACTGCAGGGCTAGCCACACCAATGTTTGCTGTGGCTGGATGGTTTGCAATGACTTCATCAGGGTTGGCTGTCACAACTACATACACAAATGATTTTCGTTTATGTGCTGGACGACTTTTGAGTGTGGGTGTTGCAGCACAAACAGCGTCACAAGCTTGTGCTGAAGCGGTACGTCCTGGGGACTTGTCTGCCTGTGTGACCGGAATTGGACGACAAACACAAATTGCAGCATCTGAAGCCCTAGCAAGTTGTCGGCAAGCACGGCGTCCTGAAGAGCTAGGGAGTTGTGTTGTTGGTATCAGCCGCTACACTCGTGAAGCCGTTGGTCTGGAAGTTTTAAATTATTGTGGTCGTAGCTTGTTACCTGTACGTTTTGCTCAATGTGTAGTCGGTTTGCGTGCTGAAATAGATTTTACCCCGACTCAAGCAATGGAGAGTTGTATCGACGCCAGCGACAAAGTTAGCGGCTTTTTGCCTTCTTTTATTCCGTCAAATCGGCAACCTACGGATTTTAGACCAACTTTTGAGGTTAATCCAATCCCATCTCAACCATCTCAAATCCCGGTAAATCCCAGTAACAGATAAGCTCTACTAACAGTTATCAGTTATCAGTGAGACAGCGCTGCCAAGAGTTGTGCCTTGCGCGACTTTAAGCGTTGTGGCAACTTCGCAGAGGATCTCCCGACAGAGGCGACTGCGTAAGCGCAAGCGCACGAATCGAGCGAACGCGTAAGCGTGTCCCTTTGGGACTTACAAAGTAGCGTGTCCGAAGGACATACCCGAAGGGCTATCAGTCAACTTTATACTGCTAACTGTTAACTGTTAACAGGCTTTTAGTCTTCTTTCTTGCCAAACACCATTTGTAGAATCATCGGAACTCCTCCGTCTTGGTGATATCTATCTGCCCAAGCACGGATAATTTCATCCAATTCTTCCATAGCTCTCTCAAATCGCTCTGGTGGGATATCTAGCTCTTCCAAAACACGCATTGTGTTTGGTCTGCGTTCTGCCCAATCTCTCATCATCCGAAAATACCGGGCAGTATCTTCGACCATGATGTAAGTCCGCTCTTGCTCATCAACTGGAGCATAAAAAGGACGAGTCAGAGCATAGAAAGGCATTCCCCAAGGTGAATCAATGCGTGTCACCGTACCAGAGTAGAGCAGACGGCGCTTGATGTGTTCTGCCAATGCTTCACTCAGTTCCATACGATGTTCTGGAGGCAAATCATCCTGAGAGCGCTTGTGCAGAAATTCGATTAACTCCAAAAATTCAAAAGAAGTGATTAACTGAGCATCTGGTAGATTAGATGGCAGTTTTTGCTCAATATGTTTTTTCTCTTCTGATGTCAGATTTGTCCCTGGAACGCGCGATCGTCCTGGTTGCCAAGGATGTTTTTCCATCCATACATAAGGCAACTGAATCAGATAGCCCGGTTCTTGAGAACCGAGCATCTTCAGTAATTTACCCTCAGTTAGCGCTTGTCTAACTTCCTCAACAATGATTTTGACTCGTTTCGGCTCAAGGTGGTGCAAATGCCCTGTCATTCGCAGGTTTTGTCCCTGTTCCAGATAGGTCATGTAAATTGCACACTTTGCAGCCGTTGCTGCTGCATCTAAAAATGCCCCATGCCTATGCCCACTTGTGCGCATAGCGCTAAAAGCTAGATATAGCATGATCTGATCCATTGCACTGGGGCCGAGACGTTTGATCAGATCTACGTCGTTACTCATATTACAAACAGTTGAATAGCACGTTTACAAAATTGTCAGTCAATGGAAAGTAAGTAGTATACACCCACGTTAGGGTAATGTGTTTCCCTTAGATCATCTATTATGCGTTAAGTATGAGTGTTGATGGTAGTCATCGTTGGTAATTCATGCGTGTTTTCAAGCAAAAAATCCGAGCTTGCACTCTATATGTAGAATTCCCTTAGGAAAAAACCGAAAATTTCTGTCACTTAATCGCAGGTATCATATAGAGCATATACGCAGGATAAACTGCCAACCATTTCGTAAGCGCACCTTTCCTCTAGAGGCTTGAACCAACACAATAGAAAATTAGTTCCGACAAAGAAGGCATGGTTTCAAGGAGAATCCCTGCTTTGAAGGGATTGTTTCAGTTCAACAACTAGCTAGTACGTACGGCTAATGGATGATGTATCTTTTAAACAAAGGTAACTTTCGTGGGGTTTACCCTGACTTGCGAAGGGTTCTTCCGAATTTAGGTAGTACTAGGTAGAGCAAGATAATTGTAAGCGAGTTACTCCCGAACCGCATTTATTCGATATCTTCCCTACAGTTTTAGCCTGCCTCAATATAGATCCCCATAGAATCCAGGTTTCAGTGTTTCACCTGCCTTGGTAATAAAGTTGACACAATAACAGGTGGTGCGGCTCTTTGCAAATTGCTATGCTGCTCAAAACTGATAGTTATGTTTTGGGTGTAAAAGCAACTTCTTTTCGGGAAAATCGCTGACCTTACGTTGAAAAGATAATCCAAGGTTCAAACTACCTTCCTGTTTCGACAATTTTTGTTAATTTTATCAATCTGGCTGAGAGAGTAATGTTAGACAAGATACAAAATATTCAAGTATTTTTTTGAAACAATATATATGACAATTGATTTATAGTATTAAATATATTTAAATATTTTTTATTAAATAAAAAGTCTAATTTATGGTATAAATGTAACTCAGATTTTCAAAAAAAAATCAACAAAAGGTACAAATTAACAACTTATTTGTCTAATAAATGCTTGACTTGTTAGTACTTGTAGGCATTTTTAGGAGCAAACAACATAAATGTATATCTTAATAAGTGGAAGAAAAGGGTGTGGGGTTTAACCCCTCAGTCTTAACAAGACAAAATTCTGAATGAAACCCTCCTTGTAATAAGTATTAAATTGCTAACAGTACATAAATGAAATGTGTAAAAGACAAACTTTTTTGTAAATTTTCCGGATTTAGCACTAAAGTTCAGAATTTAGAGCTAACTGTTTATTAACTAAATGCTTAGTGGGTTTGCGGTATAAGATTTCCTTTTTTTCTCCGGAGTTCAAGAACTGCTCGGTTAAGCTTCCCGTGCTGCCATAATGGGTAATACTGATTTCAAAAAATAATGCGACAGATGGTTAGGTTATGTAGGACACTTACCTCAGAAGAATAGAGGCGTCAGTCGCCACGAGGAGCCAGCACTGCGCACGAGAATTTCCTGACCGGGACGATTTTAGATTTTAAATTTTAGATTTTAGATTGGGGGTTGGTCGGTACAAGCCCCGTCCTTCTAGGACGGAATTAATTCCTCAATCCGTCAATTTTAGATTTGCGATTTTAGATTTTAGATTGGGTTGGTTCGTTGTCCCACGAGTTAATACCATTTCTCTAAATAGTGGCTACATTTAGCGCTTGAAGAATGTAGTCCCATCCAGTCAAAGAAGCTATCACTTCTGGAGTGCGGTTATTTAACACCGTTCTTGTATGCGATCGCAGCTGTTCTAAATTGTCGTAAATCCCCCAACAAATCGTGGTTTTTAATATACTGCCAGAGCCTCTCTATCGGATTCAGTTCTGGGCTGTGAGGTGGTTGAAATAAGAAAATAATATTCGGAGGAACCTGCAGAGCTTTGGTAGTGTGAAAGCTACCATTATCTAGTTGAATAATATTCAGTTGTTCTGGATATTGCTCTGATAATTTATTCAAATAAATTTGAAAGCAATCGGTATCTAGATGAGAAAACTCTAAGAAAAAACTTTCCGCTACATTTTTCCTAGACAAAACCGGACAACCTTGGCAAAAAAGGCGGGTTGATCTGTCAACAAGTACGAGTAATTGAGAATCAACGCCTTTTTTGCCCCCACCACAGATATCTGTGGGAGCTTCAAGAGTACTCGTGGGGGAAGGTTGTCCGGTTTTGTCATGGTTTCACCCAACCCCTGTTCTTGGTTCAATTACCCCATAGATATAAAATGCTTTAAAGTCCCACGCTCACTGTGCCGATAGGCTTCACCCCCAAACCTGTAATCCGTCGTCTCTCAATGGTTTTTAATCCCAAACGAGTTTCGTCTTGACACCAATAGCGAACTGACGCTAAAGATTTTGTAGCTTCAGGACAATACTGTTTTAACCATTGAATGACTTTGAGGACGAAAGGCAGTTTTTTTTAAAGGAAATTGCTAACTGCGAGTCTTTTTTCACACTTTGGCGTCGAGGGACTTTAAGTTTTGCTTTTAGCTGATAACGTACTGTTGCATAGACCGTTTTATAATCAACCTTTACGCCGTAAAATTCTTGCAACCACTTGTGAATTTCACCATAGCTTTTAAAGCCGTTGTTTGGGTCTTTTAGGCGTTCTTCTAAAACGGCGATCGCTTCTGGAGGAATAATCTTTTGCCTACCTCCACCGTGACGCACCTCCAACAGTCCTAAAATCCCAGCTTGGCGGTATTTATGTAACCAATTTTGTACAGTTACTCGGTGGGAACCGATTGCTACAGCTATATCTTTGATTGTTTTTAGCTGACCAGTTTTGAACAAGTACAACGTTTGCACTTTTTGAAAACCTATGGCTGTTTTTTGCTGATTTAAAAGGGTATGAAGTTCTTCCCCTGTCTCCTTTATGTTTAGTTGGCAAACCCTAACCATATTCCAAGCCTAATAATTTTAACCACCATTATATGTAGCTTACCAAAAAAGAAATGGTATGACTCCTTCTTACAGCGCTTTTCAACAATTGTGAAGCACACTATCCACCTGCCCAATACGGTTCGGTTTAACCGAACCGTATTAGGACGGGGACTCATTCACTACGAAGACTGATGAAAAGGCTTAGTCCTGCGGATTTTCTCAAAACACAGAGCTCCTGCTCCAAAGCTAACCAGCAGCACTCCCAAAACTTGCTCAAGTTGCAAGGTTTCCTGAAGAATCAACCCAGCAAAAATGACCGTTAGAGCAGGGATACTGGCACCGATAATTGCTGAGCGTGAGGCACCAATTTTACGAATTCCAAAATTATTGAACAAATAGCTGAAGAGCGTTAGTACACCCAATAGGAAAGCACATAAAACAAGTTCTAGCAGGTAACCACGGTTTAGTTGCAAGTTCCAACTTGTGGGTAAAGGCAGTATCAAACCGAAGACAGACAACAGCAACATCGTAGCAAAGTTAATTAACGTAAGAGACACTGGATGCACTTTAGCTGCACACATGCGGGAAACTAGGAGGTACACAGCAAAAGCACCTCCTGCAGCAATTGCTGCAATGCTGCCGATACGAGTATTACCAATGACACTACTGTTAGAACTTCCTAAAACGAATAATTCACCCATGCCAATAACAGCTATAGCGCCAGAACTAAATAAAGTTAGGCGATCGCGGAACAAAAACCATGACACCAGTCCGTTGATAATTGGATAGACAAAGAAAAGTGCGATCGCCATCCCAGTCGGAATTTGACCGATAGCAAGGTAGATGAGTACCTGAGAGAGAAACAAAAAGCATCCACTGACAATTGACAGTATCAACACTCGTTTTGTACTCGGATTACTGGAGTTCCCTCGAACTGAGTCACCCAGGTATTGCAGATCTTGCCATACTCGTGAATGTAGCATGGGAGCCAAAAGCAACATTAGCGGTAGAACCACCAGCATCCTGAGCATCAAAATGAAAAGTGAATTACCCAAATTTGGTGATATCAGGCGTTGTGCATCAAACACACCCAAAATTTGGGAGCCAGGCAGGAAAATTACCTTAATAGCTACGTTGTACAGCGCTGTTGCGACTGTTGACAATGCTAGCAGCATAATTCCTGTGATTTGTAAAGAAGAAATTCCCCTCTGCCTTGGTGTGAGTTGTGGTTCTGGTGGAGGAGATGTTTCTGGCTCTAAAACGGCGCGTCTTGGAGATGCTACCGGAGTTGGTTCTTCTAACACCTGTCGAGACTGAGTTGTTTCGCTGCGTCTTGGAGATGCTACCGGAGTTGGTTCTTCTGACACAGGAGGAGACTGAGTTGTTTCGCTTGGCGAGACTATACTTTGGGAAAGAGAATTCCAAGCAGGGGTTTCTTCCTGGGGTAAACTCCTAGGTAAAACTGTAGTTTCTGGAGGAATTTCTCTTTGCAACTTTGTTGGTACTTCCTCAGAAGTCAGCTGTTGCTGTTGTAGAATTTGTTCAATCTCAGGAGGGGGAACTGCTGCAATTGTAGAATTTTGTGGTGTTTGTTCCAGTTCTCTACGCAGAGAATTCACTAATTCTATTAAAATTGCTTCGCCTTCCCTTTGTTGGACTATCATTCGGGATAACTGTTGAGAAAGACCGCCTTGATAGTTTTTCAACTCCTGCTGCAGTGAGTTAAAGGTAATAGTGAGGGTGTCATCCAAAGAACCCAGAAGTTTTTGGGCATACTCATTTGCTTCACTTGTGGAGCGACTTGTGGTTTGTGTGAATTCAGAACTTCCCACTGGTTGGGAAACACGCTCCATAGCTTGGGTAGCTAAAGTTTCCAAAGAAGATTGCAGCTGCGTTGATATATGATTAGCTAATACTTGTGACAATTGACGAATCAACGTTTGCTGCTCATTAATTTGATACGCCTGTTGAAGATGTTCTTTTTCCTCTTCCAGCCGTCTAATGTCTTGAGTTAAGCGGTCTTTTTCTGCTTGCAACCGCTTGGTATCTTCCTGTAAGGATCTAAGCAAATTCCGTTGGAGGATTTGCAATTCCTCAGTGACAGCTCGTAAAGCAGTTTCTGCTGTCCCATATGGATCGCCTTTTTCTCGTGGGTTATCTGGTCGCCTTTCGTATCGCCCCATTCGTCTTTAACCTCTGACCTTTGATGGTCAAGCAGCTTACTATTGACTTGACCGGCGCTTATATTCCTATTATTTCTGTTTTCTGTCAATGGATATATCTCTACCTTCAGAGAAAAATTGCTGCAAGGGCTTGAAAGGCAATTTTTCCTAAAACGGAATCCACTTCAGCCTAACTTGAAAATAGGAGTGAAGGCTACTAATTTATTTTCCTGTCATCTTCTACACAATTTGTTATAAAAATACTTGCTTTGCGCATTCTATATGTGCAATTATGTCTGTAGTTAAAATACTGTTAATCGAGCTTATTACCGGAATATTAGCAGGGACATAGCACCAATCAATTTGTAGCCTATAGGTCACAAATGTGTGTCCAACAAGTCTGAAGTTTCATCACTCAGGCTCGAATCACCATGCTTAACCTAGGTAATCAAAAACTGATCAGGAGAAATCAATGAATAAACGCAAACTACCAGCAATTGGTCGTCGTCAGTTTGTGGGGACTGCACTTGCCAGCACAGTCTTGACATTAGGAGGCTCAAGTGTGTTTTCTGCTGTCGCTGCCAAACGAAAGCGTCCGAACATACTGTTCATTTTGACGGATGACTTGGGCTGGGGCGACATTGGTATTTATGGAAAAACCTATCAGACGCCAAATTTAGACCAGTTGGCAAGGGAAGGTACACGCTTCACCAATGCCTATGCAGCGCAAACTGTTTGCACGCCAACACGGATCGGCTTTTTTACAGGTCGTTATCCAGCGCGATTGCCAGTTGGTCTTCAAGAACCTTTAGCTGGAGGCGAGACTGTAGGATTACCGCCGGAACACCCAACAATCGCTTCCCTTTTAAAAGCCAATGGTTACCAGACAGCATTGGTTGGTAAATGGCACACTGGCTTTCTTCCCGATTACGGTCCACTTAAGAGTGGTTTTGATGAGTTTTTTGGAAATTATAGTGGGGCGATCGACTACTTTACCCACAAAGATGGAAGTGGAAAACTTGACTTCTATGAAGGTGAGGTGCCTGTAGAAAAACCTGGTTATGCTACAGACTTGTATACTGAGCGTGCTGTTGAATTCCTCAAAAGACCCCGCAATCAACCGTTTTACCTAAGCCTTCATTACAATGCGCCCCATTGGCCTTGGGAAGGACCAAATGATGAAGAGTTGAGTCGAACTTTCTACAATTCAAATGCTTTCACTGCCGGAGGGTCAAAAGAAACTTACGCTGCAATCCTAAAAAGTCTAGACGACGGAGTTGGTAAAGTCTTGCAAGCTTTAAAGGAGTCTGGGCAGGCTGATAACACCATAGTTATTTTTGTCAGTGATAACGGGGGTGAGAGGTACTCTGATATTGGACCTTTTCAAGGGAGAAAGGGTGGTTTGTATGAAGGTGGTATACGAGTTCCCACTTTAATCCGGTGGCCGGGAGTGATTCAACCCAACCAAGTGAACAGCCAAGTTCTTATCACGTTTGACTTGACAGCAACAATTCTGACAGCAACAGGTACTTCACCCGACCCCAACTATCCACTTGATGGTCGGAATTTGCTCCCTGTCCTTCTGGGTAAAAAACCTGTTTCCCCTCGAACGCTGTTCTGGCGCTACAAATCCAATATCGCTGGGCGTCCTTCAGGGACTCTTCAAGCAGCAGTCCGAAGCGGGGATTGGAAGTACTTGCGCCAGGGAGAGAACGAATATCTGTTTAATCTTGCCAATGACGAAGGCGAACAAACTGACCTCAAAGATAACAATCCTAAAGTGTTGCAGCGGTTGCGCGATCGCTTTGAGGAATGGAACGAACAAGTTCTGCCTTACCCAGCTTAAGGAAAAGTCATTCATGCAGGAACGTACAGTACATCAAGAGGTTTCATCTGGTAAATCTGACAGGCAAATCGCGATTAAGCGTCCTGGTAAAGCACCTGATAAAGATATCGTCTGGATACCAGGTGGCGCTTTTGTGATGGGGTCTGACCACCATTACCCAGAGGAAAGTCCAGCCCATCTTGTCCGTGTAGATGGCTTTTGGATGGATCGTTATGGTGTTACTAACAAGCAGTTTCAACGTTTTGTGAAAGCAACTGGTTACGTGACAGTAGCAGAACGTCCACCAAAGCCAGAAGATTATCCTGGAGCGATACCGGAACTTTTAGTACCAGGTTCGGCTGTATTTCAGCAGCCGAAACATCCAGTGAATTTACAAACTTGTAGCTGGTGGGTTTATGTACCAGGTGCAAACTGGCGACATCCAGCCGGACCTGGAAGTTCTATCAAAGGGCGAGAAAATTATCCTGTGGTACATATTGCCTATGAAGATGCTGAAGCTTACGCAGCTTGGGCTGGTAAATTGTTACCGACGGAAGCACAGTGGGAATTTGCGGCTCGCGGTGGGCTGGAGGGTGCTGTCTACTCCTGGGGAAATGAATTTGCTCCTAAAGGTAAGCGCATGGCTAACACTTGGTCCGGTGAGTTTCCTTGGCAAAACCTAAAGCGGCGCTCTCCTGGACCAGAATCTGTCGGCTCGTATCCTGCAAATGGTTATGGTTTGTACGATATGATCGGCAACGTTTGGGAGTGGACAACTGATTGGTATCGAGACTCTCACCCGGAAAATAAGACTAAATCTTGCTGTATTCCAGTCAACCCCAGAGGTGGAACCCAACAAGAGAGCTTTGATCCAAATACACCATCTCAAATACCTAGAAAGGTACTCAAAGGTGGTTCCTTTCTGTGTGCCCCTAACTACTGCCAGCGTTATCGACCAGCCGCACGTCATCCAGAAACAGTAGATACCTCAACTTGTCATATTGGATTTCGTTGTATAGTCAATGTGTGAACTCTGCTTTAGCGACTCCAACTGTTTCTACGTTTCCAATACTCAGCAACTCGTTGTTCCCATTGCTTCCAGTAATCTTTCATGACTTCTGGCTCAAACCAAAATACCTCAGCTTCTGTGTTTGGTATTGCTACAACCAATAAAGCATGATTTAGGTCAATACTATACTCTTGATAACACTGATTAACTGCTCCTAGGTAAGCTGTTAATTGCAGAGGATGTTCATATAAACGCTCAATTGAACCTTTAGGTTTATCTGCTGTTTTCCACTCGCAAATACAGGGAATACCTTTATAACTTGCAACACAATCTACTTTGCCGGAATAGCTCATGTTGTAGTGAAAGACTGAGCCTTCCACAAGTTTGACTGTATCAATTTCTTCTAAAACAGGTTTGATGCTTTCCCAATAAGGACGACTCGCTTCAGGACAAATAGGGTTTTCTCCCAGCAGAGAGCGTTCAATTTGTTTGTGGGTTTGTGTTCCTCGACGACTGGCTCCTGTTGTAATTCGTGTGGCTTCTTCACCTCCAACACGTGCTTTCCAATTTAACAGCCGATCACGGTCTTCTTGCGGTTTGGTGGCGTTAAGTATTGTCGTCACACTAGGGAAGCGATTTCCCTGAGCATCCACGTAATATTGTTTACCATTTTCCCGCATTGATTTGGCATTGATGCGGGGTAGCAGTTGGGTATCAAAGGACATTGCTGGTTTTTTTTCGTACTATATCATTCAAGCAAGGAATAAGTGTGTTTTAAGGAAAATCCAAAAGTCAGAAGTCAATGCACATCGCGTAACCGAGATGGTGCAGCATTTTTGCCAAGAGATTTTAGCGATAAGAACTCGTAATCGTTTTAGCTGTCGCTGCGATGACTTTTGCACGCTCCTTTGAGGATCGCCGTGACTCTGCCACAAAAACAGCAACTGAGATCGTACCGCCGTCCGGTGCGGTTAGTATTCCGACATCATTGGTCACCGCAGTAACGCCCCTCCAGGTAAGGCTAGTTCCTGTTTTATGGCCAAGTGTCCAGCCTTCCGGCACCCCTGCTTTCAAGCGATCTGGAAAGGTTACGGTTTCCTGCATCACTTTTAACAGATGCGCAGTTGATTTGGCTGAAAGGAGTTTCCCGGTGGCAAGAGCACTTAGAAAGCTCACCATTCCTCGTGGCGTCGCCGTATCACGCTTGTCTTTCAAGTACGCAGCAAAAGACGCATCGCGACGACCGGACGGTACAGCTTTTATCGCTTTCTCAAGTACATTTGCATCAACATACTCAGGCCGCCAAATCAAACCGACAATCTCAGTTTGGAGGTGTTTCTCGTCCCTATCCACGCTAAGACCTGAAATCCTCTTCGTTTTCAAAAACGTCCTAATACCTTCCGCACCGCCAACCCGCGCAAAAAGAAGATCTGTCGCGGCACTATCGCTCTCGATAACTGCACCAGAGATCAAATCGGCGACAGTTGTCTTTACTTCTCCACGTTCTGCAACAAGATCGGCAATCGGCTGGACATAAAGGCTTAGATCGTTCTTGCGGACAGTTACAACATCCTCAAGACGCATCTGGCCACGATCAATTGCATCCATCACGGCAGCAGCAACGACCAACTTCATAACACTCTGAAGCGAGAAACGTTGGTCACCGTTGACGCAGGTAATGACGCCCGATTTTATCTGCTCTGCACAGATTCCAACCCGACCATCAGACCCCTTTGCAACAACTTCCAAGTTCCGTTGCAGGGTAGAGGTGTCCGCTAGTGATCCAGCCTTGGTAGGGGAGATAGACACCAAGCAAAAAACATACAGAGCGCCTGCTAACCAGTTCAACGATCGCGTGCTTCGCGGTTTCTTCTTTTTGTCCATAAAGTTTTTCTTCTTGAAAACTAGCAAATCTCAACTATGCTTGTAGACATATCTCTCAAATGAGATGAAAAATTTACAAATATTTAATAACCTAGAAAAATAGTTATTGATTTGTGATTGGAGATAACAGCAATGATGAAAACTAGCTATCTAACCCAATTGACCAGGAAATTTTAAGAGAAAACTGTCAAGAGCCGTAATGGGTTTTCAACCAGAAACCATGAAAAATGTCTTACTTTCGTTCAGCTTTCTGGCAATAACAGCATTTTCTCAACTTTAACAAGTGTATATTCCAGTACCTTTTGTTTGTCAAGTTTACTCTCTAATCAGAGTAAAAGAGCTTTCTTATACAATTTTGTCCTAAAAATAATATAAAGTTTGGGGAAAAACAATGAATATCAAGATATTCGCTGCCTTAGCTATAGTGGCAGCAACTGGTGGATTACAAACCAAAGTTTACGCACAGTCCTCAGTCCCATCAAACTCAAAAACTGGGAATTACACAATTCAAGGAAATTCTTTAACTGGCGTAAATAATAGAACAGCCCAAGGTGATTTCGCAAGATTTTTTACAGGACTAAATTCTCAAAATAATGTCCCACAAAAAAATTATGCAGAAACTGTATCTCCAGGTGAAGTTTTGCAACTGGGCGATCAAGTCGAATTACGCCGTAGAGAACCGTTAACAACTCCAAACAATCTGCTTTTCCCCCAAGGAGATGACTCGTTTTACAGCAATGATGGGGTGAAAGTACAGGTTGACTTAGATAGAGATGGAAATTAGTAGAAATAATGAGTTTTCTTGTTATTTTACGGAAATATTTGGGTAAAATCTCCATAAAAATGCGAAAGACTCAGATCCCCTCCAAATTTTGGGCGAAAATGCCTATAAGCTTGGAGGGTTCTTCATTTTCAGCTAATTACAAGAGTAATAAACACATGAAGTAGACTTCTGTCAAGAGATTATTCTGCTAACACTTTACAGTAGAATGATTCCTTTAGATACAGGAGGGTAAAACGTGACTCGTGTAATTATCGTGCGCCACGGTCAAAGTACTTATAATACCGAAAAACGCGTACAAGGACGCTCGGATGCTTCTAGATTAACTGAAAAAGGTCGTAGTGATTCTACTCAAGTAGGCAAAGCCCTCAGTAATTTCCTATTTAACGCAATATATAGCAGTCCTTTGCAACGTGCAAAAGATACAGTAGATATTATTCACCGTGAGTTGACAATTCATACTGAGCAGTCTGCTATTCCCCAAACTTCTGATCTGTTGATGGAAATTGACCTGCCTTTATGGCAGGGAATGCTTTCTGCTGAAGTTAAAGAGAAGTTTCGTGAAGACTACCGCATTTGGCAGGAAACTCCCCAGCTACTGCGGATGTCTGTAAAAGACGGTGAGCAAACAACAGAACATTTTCCTGTTGTGGCTTTGTATGAACAGGCGCGGCAGTTTTGGCAAGAAGTTTTAGCTCGCCATCAAAACGAAACAATACTTGTTGTGGGGCATAATGGCATTAATCGTGCTCTTTTGGGCACGGCACTGGAAATTCCTCCAGAACGTTACCATTCCATACAACAATCTAACTGTTGCATCAGTGTACTTAATTTTTCTGGAGGATTGGGAGAACCTGTCCAACTAGAATCTCTGAATCAGACGCAACATTTAGGAGATCTTCTACCCTCCTTGCGCCCAAATCACAAAGGTGTAAGGTTGTTGCTGGTGCGTCACGGAGAAACTGAGTGGAACCGCCAAACCAGATTTCAGGGGCAAATTGATGTTCCTCTCAACGACAATGGTAGACAGCAGGCACAAAAAGCTGCTCAGTTTCTCAAAGACGTAGAAATTGATTTTGCAGTCAGTAGCACAATGGTGCGTCCTAAAGAAACTGCAGAAATTATTTTGCAGTACCATACTGATGTCAATTTGGAATTGCTGGATGGTTTAAGGGAAATTAGTCACGGACTTTGGGAAGGAAAATTAGAAAAAGAAATAGAGCAGGAATTTCCAGGAGAGTTGGATCGCTGGCGCACAACACCAGCGCAAGTCCAAATGCCAGAAGGAGAAAACTTGCAACAAGTGTGGGAACGTAGTGTCGCAGCGTGGGAGTCTATTGTTCAAACTGCATTGGCAAATGAACTCAAAATCGGATTAGTTGTTGCTCATGATGCGACTAACAAAACTCTGCTGTGTCACGTTCTGGGTTTATCATCAGAACATTTTTGGAATTTTCGTCAGGGTAACGGTGCAGTAAGTGTTATTGACTACGCCCTAGGAAAAAATGGGAAACCAGTATTGCAAGCGATGAACATCACCGCTCACTTAGGCGGTGGCGTACTTGATAAAACTGCGGCAGGGGCATTGTAATGTATAATATGTCAGCCTTTTGCTGTTAGTTGATTCTTGGGTTATGTAACACAAACGCACAGTTAACAAAATAAAAAAGTTAAAAAGGTGATAGCTGAGATTTGATAGCTGGTAGCTAAAATGGCAAGTGAACTGCTACAACAAGTAAGGGTTATCAACCCTGTTTCTGGAACTGACCAAATTGCTGATGTCCTTATTGAGGATGGCTATATCAGATCTGTGATGCATCACAGATCTGATGTGCCGGACAACACCCGTGTCAGAGATTGTCAAGGGTTGATATTAGGACCAGGGTTGGTAGATTTGTATAGCCACTCTGGAGAACCAGGATTTGAAGAACGCGAAACCCTCCAGTCTCTCTTACAAGCTGCTGCTGCTGGGGGCTTCACACGAATTAGTATCTTACCCGATACATCCCCAGTGATTGATAATCCGGCTGTGGTAGCACAGCTGCAGAAGCGAGGAGGGGAGTTGGAGGTGATGAGCCACATGAAAAGCCAGCGCCAGGGTGAGCGTAAACTCCGGGAAGATTTACCAGAGCAGGTGACTGGTGTAGAAATCAGGGAGAAGCAAAATTCTCCCTTGTCCTCATTGTCTTCTCCCCAAGTCAATGTCTGGGGTGCAATTAGTTTGGATGTTGCTGGCAAGCAAATGACTGAATTGGCAAACTTGGCTGCAGTTGGAGTGGTTGGCTTTACTGATAGTCAGCCTTGGGAAAATTTTGGGCTGGTACGTCGGGTGTTGGAATATATCCAACCTTTGAGGAAACCAGTTGCATTTTGGTGTTGCGATCGCCAATTGATGGGAAATGGCGTCATCCGGGAAGGTCGAGATGCTATCCGTTTTGGCCTGCCTTTTATACCTTCTAGTGCGGAAACCTCTGCGATCGCCGCTTTGTTGGAATTAGTCACCGCCACAAATACGCCAGTACATATCATGCGTGTTTCCACTGCTCGCAGTGTCGAACTGATTGCATCCGCTAAAGCCAGAGGTGTACCGATTACCGTCAGTACCACTTGGATGCACCTTTTACTTGACATGCAAAAAATTCAAAGCTATAATAATACGAACCTGCGTTTAGAACCACCTTTGGGGACTTCTAATGACGTAGCAGCGTTACGGCAAGCAGTACGCACAGGTGTTATAGATGCAATAGCCATAGACCACAGACCGTACACCTACGAAGAGAAAACCGTTGCCTTTGCCGAAGCTCCACCAGGGGCAATTGGTTACGAGTTAGCATTACCCCTTTTATGGCAGCATCTAGTAGAAACAGGAGAATTTACAGCATTAGAATTGTGGAAAGCTTTTAGTACTCGTCCGGCGGAGTGTTTACAACAGAGAATAAGTGCGATCGCGCCAGATCAAAAAGCCGAACTCACTTTATTTGATCCCCAGCAAAACTGGAAAGTCGAAAAGCAAAATCTACATACACTTTCTAGTAATACATTTTGGCTGGGACAGCAATTGACAGGTCGAGTTGTACAAACTTGGTGTTAGTTTCTAGAAGTTCCACAATTAAAAAGACCCAATTTCTCAAAGAAATTGGGTCTTTGACCGCGAATGAATTAACAGAAGATTGTATTAATCTTGCTTAATTCAAACCAGGTGCGTTCGCCAATCACTCCATCCACAGTTAACCCTGTGCGCTTTTGCAAAGCTTTGACTGCTTTTTCTGTATTATTACCAAAATTACCGTCAATTTTACCCTCGTAAAAGTCGCCGAGTGCTAATCTTTCTTGAACCTTCTTTACAAGTTCTCCCTTGCTATCTTTCTTCAGGATAGGCATATCAACTGGCGCATTTTTAAAAAGTGCTCGCCAAGTTTTATCTGCAACAATTCCATCTTGTAGAAGAAACACCTTACCTTGGAAGAGTATAACCGCATTTTTTGTCTTGGAACCAAATACACCGTCAACAACTTCTTCACCAGGAAATACACAAGCACCCTCGTCATTGAGAGATACAAAAGCACCCGATTTTAATAACAGTTTTTGCAGTTCTTTAACAGCGTCACCTTTTGAACCTTCCTTGAGAACAGGCTTGTTAAGTTGAGCAGAAGCAGCTTCATTTGTAATGGTCATTGTTCTTTCTCAATGTGTTTGTATGCTTAGAACCACTGGCTGATTAGTTCATTCCGCAAAGAAAAATCTGAAACTTAGAAATTTCCCCCAAATCAATGAACAGTAAACAGTTACCAGGGAACTGGCTATCTATGGCTGACGCCACGCCTGACGGCTATCGTAGTCTGAAGGACATACTCGAAGGACTTTGGCATTCACGTTCACTGGAGGATATCAAACCGCCACTCACTAATCGCTTTTGACACTCAGCATGAGTATTCGCTTAATTTAAAGTATGCCCTCTGGGCAGGCTGGTTGAATAAAATCGCGAGTGCATCCACAGCAGTCGCTTTGTCTGTTGTTGAAACAATTGATGAAAGCTGACCAACCAGCAGTTCTTATCCAGATTCCTAGGCAAAGTCGTCGAAGAGTTAAAAACCTTGAACAATTTGAGAGTATCCTCGATATCAAGGTATCATCGGATATTGGCAGGTTGCCATGTGTATTGGTAGACATCAATGAGCGCTTCTTACTCTGCATCCCAAACAACCCAACCCAGTAACCCAACTGCACCTCACGCTGACCATCGGCTGGTGGATCGCAGTAAGCTGACTCAAATGTTCCAGCATTATGTGGATATCAAGGATAAGTATCCTCACGCGATGCTACTGTATCGAGTGGGAGATTTCTTTGAATGCTACTTTGAAGATGCTGTGACTTTGGCGCAGGAATTAGAACTCTCCCTCACCAGTAAGCTTGTAGGGGACGTCGGACGGGTGGCGATGAGTGGTGTACCGCATCACGCCTGGGAACGCCACGCGACGCAATTGGTGGAAAAAGGGTATGCGGTTGTTATTTGCGACCAAGTGGAAGATGCTGCTGAAGCGGCTGGTCGATTGGTGCGGCGGGAAGTTACCCGTATCCTCACCCCTGGAACTTTGCTAGAAGAAGGAATGCTCAAGTCAAGTCGCAATAATTACCTTGCGGCTGTGGTGATTGCTGGAGAGCATTGGGGTTTGGCTTATGCAGATATTTCTACTGGTGAATTCCTCACTACGCAAGGTAGCAATTTAGAGCATTTGACACAGGAACTGATGCGCTTGCAGCCTGCGGAAGTCCTCGTTCCGACGAACGCACCAGACTTGAGAAGTTTACTGCTGCGTGCAGGAGAAAAATCGGAACATTTACCTGAATGTTTGCCACCATCTTTTTGTTATTGTTTGCGATCGCAAATTCCCTTCTCTCAAGCAGAAGCAAGAGCAAGATTGTTGCAAAAATTTAAAGTGCGCTCCTTAGAAGGACTTGGCTGTGACCAACTCCCCCTAGCCGTCCGCGCTGCAGGTGGGTTGCTGGAATATTTAGAAGATACACAAAAAGAAAACGCGATTCCTTTACAGTTGTTACGCACCTATACCCTCACTGACTTTTTAATTGTTGATTATCAAACTCGACGTAACCTAGAAATTACGCAAACAGTCCGCGATGGTAGTTTTGTTGGTTCGCTTTTATGGGCTTTGGATAGAACCAGTACAGCGATGGGCAGTCGTGCGTTACGACGGTGGTTATTGCAACCGTTACTAGATGTTAAGGGTATTCGTTCCCGGCAAGACACTATCCAAGAATTGGTAGAAAATACAACTCTTCGTCAAGAACTACGGCAGTTGTTACGTCAAATTTATGACTTAGAACGGCTGACGGGACGGGCAGGTTCTGGTACTGCTCATGCAAGAGATTTAGTTGCTTTGGCAGACTCACTCTCTCGTTTACCAGAATTATCCCGCTTGGTGGCTAGTGCTCATTCTCCATTTCTCAAAGCATTGCAGAAGGTACCACCTGTTTTAGAAGAATTGGCACAGAAAATTCGCGCTCATCTGGTGGAGTCACCACCTATACATATCAAAGAAGGCGGGTTGATTCGCTCTGGGATAAATACTCAATTGGACGAAAGACGTGCAACTGTCGAAGACGACCAAAAATGGATTGCCAATTTGGAAGTTGACGAGAGAGCAAAGACGGGAATTCCGACGCTGAAAGTGGGATTTAACAAAACTTTTGGTTATTACATCAGCATTTCTCGTGCAAAAGCTGACCAAGTTCCGTCTAATTATATACGCAAGCAAACGCTGGTGAATGAAGAACGCTACATCACGCCAGAGTTGAAAGAACGGGAAGCGCGGATTCTCACGGCGCGAGATGATTTGAATCAGTTGGAATATGAGATTTTTGTGGCGTTGCGGGAAGAAGTGGGGGGAGAAGCGGAAGTTATTCGCAATATTTCCCGTGCGGTAGCAGCGGCGGATGTGTTGTGTGGGTTGGCTGAGTTGGCGGTTTATCAAGGTTATTGTCGTCCGGAGATGGTGGAGGGACGAGAAATTAATATTGTGGATGGACGTCATCCGGTGGTGGAACAGTCTTTGCCTGCGGGTTTCTTTGTGCCGAATTCGACGTCATTAGGAGGGGAAACGAACCGCAGAGGCGCAGAGAACGCAGAGGAGGAAGAGGAGAAGGGAAGAAAGAGACAAGGAGAAAGAGGAGGGAAGGAAAGTTCTCTCATTCCCTCACTCCCTGACTCGCCCCATCCTGATTTGATTATCCTTACTGGTCCGAATGCGAGTGGTAAGAGTTGTTATTTGCGTCAGGTGGGGTTAATTCAGCTGATGGCGCAGATTGGTAGTTTTGTGCCTGCTGGGTCTGCTAGGTTGGGAGTGTGCGATCGCATTTTTACTCGTGTAGGTGCAGTAGATGACTTGGCGACGGGTCAATCGACTTTTATGGTGGAGATGAATGAGACGGCGAATATTCTCAACCATGCAACGTCGAGATCACTCGTGTTGTTGGATGAGATTGGCAGGGGAACCGCAACGTTTGATGGTCTTTCTATTGCTTGGGCTGTGGCGGAGTACATTGCAACGGAGATTCTGGCGCGGACGATTTTTGCGACGCACTACCATGAGTTAAATGAATTGGCTTCGCTATTGCCAAATATTGCTAATTACCAAGTGACGGTGAAGGAGTTAGCTGACCAAATTATCTTTTTGCACCAAGTCCAACCAGGAGGTGCTGATAAGTCTTACGGAATTGAAGCGGGAAGGTTGGCGGGTTTACCTAAGGTTGTGATTGCACGGGCAAAACAAGTGATGGGGCAAATTGAAAAGCACAGCAAGATTGCTATGGGACTGCAAAATTTGGAATAGTTATTGTCGAATAACGAGATTATTTGTCGTCGTTAACAGATTAATGTCGTGAAGCTTTATCGGTCTTTCATAGCCCTTGGTGAGTAGCGATAGGTTCACTGCTGCGCTGCGTGCAGAACGCCCCCTCACGCAGCCCAATCCTTACACAGTAACTCTGCTTGTTGCAGGACTGTCACCATCGCCTTCTCTTGCTTTTCTGGTGGATAGCCGTATTTCCGCAGTAAGCGCTTGACTAAGCGCCGGAGATTGGCTTTGACGCTTTCTTTCTGTGTCCAGTCAATAGTAACGTTGCGGCGAACTGTATCTATTAGGTCACGAGCGATCGCTTTGAGGGTATCATCGCCTAATGCTTGGACTGAGGTATCAGTTAAATCCAGGGCATCGTAAAAAGCGAGTTCATCTTCAGATAACCCCAGATTTTCGCCTCGCTTTGTCGCTTCCCGGATTTCTTTTGCTAGTGCAATTAATTCGCTCATCACTTGGGCGGTTTCAATAGCCCGGTTCTGGTAACGTTGAATTGTGTGTTCTAGCATTTCGGCAAAGGAACGGGACTGTACCAAGTTACGATGCGATCGCGTTTTGATTTCGTCGTTGATTAATTTCCGCAGCAGTTCTAAAGCTAGGTGACGTTGGGGTAATTGGCGGACATCTGCTAAAAATTCATCGGAGAGGATGGAAATATCAGGATTCTTCACCCCAGCAGCAGCGAAAATATCTAGCACCTCATTACTCGCAACGGCGTTAGAGACAATTTGGCGAATTGCAGTATCTACATCTTCGGGACTTTTACCCCCAGTTGTGGTATGTTTCACGAAGGCAGCGCGGATTGCCTGAAATAAACCGACTTCATCCCGAATTTCTATGGCTTCATCACTGGAACTGCACAATGCAAAAGCTTTGGCTAATTCATTCACAACTTGGATAAACTGCTGTTGTCCATCTTCCAGTCCGAGAATATGATCCATTGCGGCGGGGATGATGGAGACACGCTGGGTTGCAGTACCTGTAAAGAACAGCGAATAGTCGAAACCGTCTAACAGTGCTGTGACGTTTTCGTATTTTGATAGCATGAGAGCGATCGCTTGTTCTTGAGGAATGCCTGTTTGACCTTGGCTGTCAGCAGTATAATCTCTCAGAGCTGATCTGAGTTGGTCAGCAATACCCAAGTAGTCCACAACTAAACCGCCTGGTTTGTCTTTGAAGACGCGGTTAACTCTGGCTATAGCTTGCATTAAACCATGACCACGCATTGGTTTATCTATGTAGATACTGTGCAAACATGGCGCATCAAATCCTGTTAGCCACATATCCCGGACAATTACCAATTTCATCGGGTCATGTTCATTTTTAAATCGCTTTGCTAGTGCTTTACGTCTGGATTTATTGCGGATATGGGGTTGAAATTCTAGAGGATCTGCTGCGGAACCTGTCATTACAACTTTCAGGTTTCCTTTGTCGTCGTCGAGATGATGCCAATCAGGGCGAATTTTGATAATTGCATCGTACAAATTTACGCAAATTTGACGACTCATGCAGACAATCATTGCCTTCCCGTCGATAATTTCTTGGCGACGTTCAAAATGTTCTACAATGTCTTTTGCAACTAGGGCAATGCGTTTTTCTGCTCCTACCAAAGCTGCTAATTTTGCCCATTTGGTTTTTAACTGTTCTCTGGTTGACTGTTCCTCACCTTCGGTGACTTCTTCAAATTCTGGGTCAATATGAGGACGTTCTGATTCTGATAGTTCCAATCTTGCCATGCGTCCTTCATAGTAAATGCGGACAGTGGCTTCATCTTCAACTGCTCTTTGAATATCGTAAATATCAATATATTCACCAAATATTGCTGGTGTATTAATATCAGTTGATTCTATGGGAGTTCCTGTAAAGCCAATAAATGAGGCGTTAGGTAAAGCATCTCTTAAATGTTTCGCAAAGCCATAAGCTATATACGTGTTGCTTTCATCTTGAGTTGTGACTACACGCGCCTCTAATCCATATTGGCTACGGTGTGCTTCATCAGCAATCACAACGATGTTGCGACGGGGAGAAAGTTCGGGGTATTGTTGCCTTGGTTCTGGTGCGAATTTCTGAATGGTGGTAAAGACAACGCCACCAGAGGACACTTGTAGAAGTTCTGTTAAATTTTCCCTATCTTGCGCTTGGACTGGGTTCTGGCGCAGTAAGTCAGAACAGTAAGCAAAGGTATTAAATAATTGGTCGTCTAAATCGTTGCGATCTGTGAGAATTACCAGAGTGGGGTTTGCCATTTCTGGATTCTGGATAATTTTTCCGGCGTAGAATGCCATTGTTAAACTCTTACCGCTACCTTGAGTGTGCCACACCACACCCACACGTTTATCACCTACGGGTGATGTGGCTATCACAGTGCGTTCAATGGCTTTATTGACTGCATGGAATTGGTGGTATCCTGCCATTTTTTTGGTAATGTCGCTACCGTCTACTTCAAAAACAATGAAGTGTTGCAGTAAGTCGAGAAAACGGTGTTTTTCAAAGATACCTTTAATTAAAACTTCCAGTTCTGCGGTTTTTTTAGGGGCGATGTCTTCTCCATCAATTGTGCGCCAAGGCATGAAGCGTTCCCAGTCGGCGGTGAGGGTTCCGACTCTGGCTTCTGTGCCGTCGGAAACTACTAATATTTCGTTGTAGGGAAATAAACTAGGGATATCTTGTTTATAGGTTTGGAGTTGGTTAAATGCGCCTTTAATTGTGGCGTTTTCGGTGACTGGATTTTTGAGTTCAATTGCAGCTAAAGGTAAGCCGTTGATGAAGACTACAACATCAGGACGGCGTTCTTTTTTATTTTCAATAACAGTAAATTGATTAACTACCAGCCAGTCGTTATTGTCTGGGTTGGTAAAGTCGATTAATTTAACTTGGTCGTAGACAATTCTTTCTGATGTTTGGTATTCAACATTTACCCCATCGGTGAGCAATTTGTGGAAGCGGCGATTGTTTTCAAATAAATTAGGTGTGTCAGTGCGGGTAAGTTTGCGAATGGCTTCTTCTATTGCGTCGGCGGGAATTTGAGGGTTAATTGTTTCTAGGGAAGAACGCAGACGGTTAATGAGGACAACATCGGCGTAGTCTTGGCGTTCCGCGTTGGGTTCACCAGGGGCAATTTCCGAGGCGTTGAGGGTAGTGTAGTTTAATTGTTCAAACCATTCGAGAGTAGCGGCTTCTACATCGCCTTCGGTTAATTTTCCTGACACCGTTATGAGTCCTTTGAAACTTGCTGTTGGTATCTATTTTGGCATAAGGAACCTAACCCCCCTGCCCCCTTCCCTGCTAGGGAAGGGGGGAAATAGAATTATTTAGGGCAACCACATCTAAAAATTGTAACTTATCACTCATCGTCTTGATAAGCTTTAATTTTTTCATACAAACTATCAACATCCTCCTGAACAAACAGTTTTTCTTTTAGTTGTAAATAATCACCTTCGCCTAATTTACAAGCAGCCCAGAATTTCATCACTTTGGATGGCTCTAGATGTGTGAGTAGAACTTGTATTACTTCTTGTAAATTTTGCTGTTCATTAATAACTTTAATTGTCATCTTCTATATCCAAAATAAAATCAGTAGGGTTGATTGTTTTAAGTGTTAAGCTTTGAGAGCGATTGATTAATCTCTTATCGCAAGTGATAAAATAATCACTTTGAGAAGCTTCGGCACAAGCAACGTGGAGAGCATCAATGGCTTTAATCCCTTGTTGTTCTAGTTGTTTTGCTCTCGCTCTAATGTTTTCATCTAGTAATACTCTCAATGTAGCTATTTGTAAGTATCGCTCCATTGACTGTTGGTTTACAGGAAACGGGTTACGGCTATTTTCATATTCTAGAACTGAAGAACTAACTAATTCTATTAATTTTGCTTCGACCATTTGTAAAATTAAGATGACCGCTTGTGTTTCTAGAAATATTTTTGGCTGTGTTTGGTCATCAAAGGGGCGGTTATAAATACTTATATCTAAATAAACCCTGGTCATGTCGCCGCCTCTAATACTTTCTCAGCTTCTTTGACACGGATTTCGCCTGATAGGAGTTTGGGTAGTAGGGTGTCGCGGATAGATGCGAGTGTCTGTGATTCTTGCTCATTCGCGCCAATTTTATCTTCGATAATTCTAAGAGGTTGACTAATTTTTTGTTGTTCAAAAAAAGGTGGAATAACTAAATCAACCTTACGCAATTCACTTTGGCGTATACCAAGAACAGTTGTACCAGTAGCTCTAGCATGAAGTTGTTCTTGTACGAACGATGACAGCATTAAAAATTTTAAATAAGTATTATCCATAACTCCAGGCTTACCCCGAAGTGTTATTAAACGTTGAGCAAGTGCAACTTTTCGCCCATCAAGTTGTGCAATTTCTCCTAGTGGAGCTTCCGTTGTCATCAGAACATCACCACGTTCTGGAAATCCCCGACGCATCCACAAATCATAATTTTTGGGTGCAATATATTCCTGTGGTTCGTTAATTCGCCCGTCTTTAACAATTTTGGCTGTAATTAAAGGAATACCAGATAAAGTTTTTGTAGGGGTTTTTCCTCGGTAATCAATTATTGCAGCCATACAGTCTTCTAATGGCAGTATTTGCCAGGTGTCAGGAAAGCTATCATCTTTAAACCAGGAATTAAAGATTGCCCGTGCGATCGCTTCCAGCGTTTGGTTCATCTCCCGGTTTAGTTCGATTTTGTCGTCGAGAGAGGAGAGGATTTGGGCGATCGCTTTTTGTTCAGGCAGGGGAGGAAGAGGAATAGGCAAGCATTTTATAGTTGGGATATTTGTGTATCCTTGAACAGAACCACTTTTGTAAGCAGAGTGTGCTTGTTTAAACAAATTACTAGTTACTACGTAGTACAAAAAATCTGGATGTAGGACTGATTGATCTGGTCGTAAAATGGCTACTGAACTTGATACACCAAAATAGTCTGTATCTTTATATCTATATGCGTTTCCAAAAGTTCCAATAATACCTATTAAGACATCCCCAGTTTGAAGTCTACGTGTTGCTTTCGACTTTTTAGAAAATAGTTTTTCAAAGTCTTCTTCACTTATAAAATCAACATCATCTAGTTTGAGATTACCGGAGCCTATATTTTTAGATGTTAAATACGGAATACCAAAAGTTTGACGAGTAACTTTGGAATGGGCACCATCTCCAACAGAGCATACATCCCGTATTGTTGTCCACAAAAACTCACTTGCCATACCCCAGTCTCCGCAAATTTTCTCTAATAGCAGTTTCCAACCTTGCCGACTCCTCAAACTGCTGCCCTAACTTCTTCGTCAAATGCAATATCTTCTCCTCAAACACCTCATCATCTTCAACTTCCTCTGCCCCCACATATCGCCCCGGCGTGAGAACATAGCTATCATTCAAATAAGAAATTTCTGCCACAACCTGTGGCAGATTTATCATCAATAATTTGTGCAGCAGACTGCTGCACAAATCAAAACTAGTCTGATGCATTAATATATTTCTACTCCAGCCATTTTCTATAGTTTTTTGTACATACCATAGCTTTGCTGAAGAATCTTTGACAGCATCCAAAATACGGACATTATGCCCCCAAGGTATTTGTCCAACAACTTGTTGGACAATTTGTTGATCGGGGTAAGCTTCTGCAAAGGCTCTCATATAAAGCAGGTTTGTACGCGAGAATCCCTTCATATCTGGGAAAGCTGCTTTTAAATCTCTGGCGAGACGTTCGATAACTTTTGCACCCCATCCCTGCTGCTGCTGTCTGACGATAATTTCGCGCCCGATTTGCCAATAAAGTAACACTAACTCACGGTTTACAGACAAAGCTGCTTTTACTTGGGCGCTGCGTATGCGTTCTTTTAAATCCCGTAAAAAGTCATCATAGCCATCCATTGGTGATAACTTATCCGCCATACCCCAACCCGCGTAAATTCTCTTTAATTATTGCCTCTAGCTTGGCACTTTCAATAAACTGCTGCTCTAATTTTTTAGTCAAATGCAACATCTTCTCCTCAAACGCCTCATCATCATCCTCAACTTCCTCTGCTCCCACATATCGCCCAGGCGTGAGAACATAACCATGTGAGACAATCTCATCTAACTTGGCACTCTTACAAAAACCGGGGATATCTTCATACTTACCCGCTTCCTTTTCACCCCGCCAAGCATGGTAAGTTTGAGCAATCCGCTTTATTTCCTCATCTGTCAATTCCCGATGTACTCGGTCAAGTAAAACTCCCATCTTCCGTGCATCGATAAATAATGTCTCCCCAGTCCGGTTACGAAACTTGCCATTTTTCTTATTCCGCGCAAAAAACCACAGACAAGCCGGAATCTGGGTGTTGTAAAATAACTGCCCTGGCAATGCCACCATACAATCGACCAAATCCGCATCAATAATGGTTTTGCGGATATCACCCTCTCCCGAAGAGTTAGAACTCATCGAACCATTCGCCAACACAAAACCAGCAATGCCGTTACTTGACAAATGGTGAATCATCTGCTGTACCCAACCGTAGTTAGCATTACCTACGGGTGGTGTGCCATATTTCCAACGGGTATCTTCTCGCAACCTCTCCCCGCCCCAATCGCTCATATTAAATGGGGGATTAGCTAGGATAAAATCAGCTTTGAGGTCTTTGTGCAAGTCGTTGTGGAAAGTATCAGCATTGCGATCGCCAATATTCCCATCAATGCCGCGAATTGCCAAATTCATCTTGCACAGCTTCCAAGTTGTCGGGTTTGACTCTTGCCCATAGATAGAAATATCGCCAATCTTTCCCCCATGCGCTTCGACAAACTTCTCCGACTGCACAAACATTCCCCCAGAACCGCAACAGGGGTCATAAATTCGCCCTTTGTAGGGTTCAATCATTTCCACTAACAGCTGCACCACACAACGCGGTGTATAAAATTGTCCGCCTCTCTTTCCTTCCGCAGTGGCGAACTGTCCCAGAAAATACTCGTAAACTCGCCCCAAAACATCCTTAGAACGGCTGGCTTCATCTCCTAACCCAATTTTGGCAATCAGGTCAATGATTTCTCCCAGCAGTTGTTTATCTAAAGCTGGCTTATTGTAATCCTTAGGTAACACGCCTTTGAGCGATGGGTTCTCCTTCTCAATTGCATCCATTGCCTCATCTAGCAGTTTCCCAATGGTGGGTTGTTTGGCGTTAGCTTGTAAAAATGACCATCGTGCTTCTTTGGGAACCCAGAAAACATTTTCTGCTGTGTACTCGTCGCGATCTTCCGGATCAGCGTAAGGTTGCTTTGCCAGGATGTCGTAAACTTCACCGAAAGCATCGGAAATATACTTAAGAAAAATCAACCCCAAGACGACGTGCTTATACTCTGCTGCGTCCATGTGACCCCGCTGCTTATCCGCAGATGCCCAAAGGGCTTGCTCAAAGCCTAAAGTCGCCCCATTGCCGTTTTTCTGTTCGGTTTTTTTCTGACCACGAGCCACTAAGTACTACTCCCTTAAGTAAGGTTTCTTATGATGCCAGTTAACGCCTGGTTTAATCCGTCACTGTGAATCCAACCGACAAACCTTACTTTTCACGGGATCTGGAAAACCTCGCTTCCATTCCTCTCTCCTGCATTAGCGAAGCGGCGCGTCAGCGCGGAGAGAGGCTTTGAATTCTCCCCCTTCCCGCAAAAAAAGTTTTTCCGCTTCCCTCTCCTTTTAGGAGAGGGTTAGGGAGAGGTGGGAAGGGGGCTGGGGGGTTAGGTTTTGCGTTGGTTTTTCCACATGACGTGAAAAGTCAGGCTGACAAACCCGCCGTAAATCATTAATAAAATATAGCAGTCCGAAATCATTTGTAAACAACAAGATCCCCGACTTCTTAAAAGTTGTCGGGGATCTGTGTCTCTCAATTTATGCGCTACGCGCAGCCACTTTCACACAAATCAAATAGGATTGCTATAAGTAAGTCGGCACAAATAAATCGAACGTACTTTTCAAACTCCTACCTTGTAAGTGTCTTGCATTTTTCTAGTGGTCGAAGGAACATCGTTGGTAACAGTTTTCGCATCTTCAAAAGCTTCTCTGCCTGTAATCAATCTAGAGCGACGACTACGAGTCAGATAATTCCATGCCCACTGAAATACTACTAGTAATTTAGTGTCGAACTCGATTAAGAAGTAGATATGAACGACTAACCAAAATATCCAAGCAAGGAAACCTTGGAGTTTGATGAAGCTTAAATCTACAACAGCTAAATTTTTGCCAATCATCGCCAAACTACCTACGTCATTGTAACGAAATTGTGGTAGCGTTTTACCTTGAAGGCGTTTTTTAATGAGTTTAGCTACATACTCTCCTTCTTGTTTGGCTACGGGTGCAACACCAGGTAAGGGTTTTCCATCTTGATGAGAGAAGTTGCCTAAATCTCCGATGACAAAGATGTTTTTATAACCCTTTATCGTCAAGTCTGGTTCTACAATGACACGTCCGGAGCGATCGCACTCTACACCTGTGCGGTTTGCTAAAACTTGCCCCAAAGCGGAACCTTTCACACCTGCTGCCCATAATATAGTTTTTGAGGTAATTTCTTGAACTTGATCACCTTGCTTGAAAGTAACGATATCATTTTCAATATTTGTCACTCTGGTGTTAGTTTGGGTATCCACACCCAACTTTTCCAAAGATACTTTTGCGACTTTTGATAACTTTGGTACCATATGAGGGAGGATGCGATCGCCACCTTGCAATAATAAAATCTTCGTTTCTGAGGTGTCGATGTTGCGGAAATCGTCGTTGAGAGTTTTGTATGCCAATTCTGAGATCGCACCTGCTAACTCTACACCAGTGGGACCCGCTCCGACAATCACAAAAGTCAACCAAGCACGGCGTAGTTCGGGATCACTTTCTTTTTCTGCGGCTTCAAATGCCGAAAATATCCGGCGACGTATTTCTATGGCGTCTTCAACAATTTTCAAGCCAGGAGCCAGTGGTCTCCAGTTATCGTGACCATAATAGGAATGGTTAGCACCTGTAGCAACAATTAATGTATCGTAGGGTATTATTCTATCACGCAGAATAACTTCTTTGGCTTCTGGGTCAATATCATTTACTTCTCCCAACAACACTTTTGTATTCTTGCTTTTCCTGAATACAGCTCGTAATGGTGAAGAGATATCAGAAGGTGATAGCGTACCTGTCGCAACTTGATATAAAAGCGGCTGAAATAAATGAAAGTTACGTTTATCAATAAGAGTAACATTGACATTCGCTTTGGCAAGAGTCTTTGCTGTATACAGTCCACCAAAGCCTCCACCAATGATTACAACGTTATGTAGTTCATTATTTTCATGTACAACTACCATAAAAACTATTTCCTTTTGTTAAGGGCTTGTAAATTTTCTTAACAAAACTCTACCAAAGGTCGAATAAAGGCTGCCGTTTATTTGTAGCTTTTGAAGAAATACTAAAAGTAGTCAAAATTACAGCAATTAAAGCCGGTAGCTGATATATACGGACGTGTGAATCTGAGACAGGTCTGACTTTTCACGGGATGTGGAAAAGGGAAAGTGGTTCGCGAATATCGTTTTTAGTACTTATCTTGTAAAGAGTTTACATATATTTGAGCCACATTCTTAAACTTTTTGCATAGAAAATATCAATGTTAAATCTTTTATAAACAGATATTAAAGAGAATAACAACAACATAACTTTTAAGTGTTATCACTGAGTTTTAATTTGAAAAAAGTTTCTTAAATAAGTATTACTAGCATTGGCTGCTGATGAGCACTTATATGACTTTTTGTACAAATGTTAGCAAAATCACGTGTGTCTATAACGTAAACCATTTGACAATAAACAGCTATATTTTACAGATATGTCACACTATCAAGGTAAATTTGATACCAATCACCCAACAGTGACTCATGGTAAGTTTTTGACAATGTTTCAATGCAAACTTTTGCAAAAAAGTCTACAGCAAGATTTACCTGAGTTATACCGCCAGCGTATCCAGATTATGTTGCTGGTAGATGAGGGGAAATCCCAAACGGAAATTTGTCGAACTTTAGGGTGTTCTCCAGCAACAGCAAGGCATTGGACGCATATAGCGCGTACAGGTATGGCGCACCAATGGCAGGATTGTCCAATTGGTCGTCCAATGGCTGTGAATGACGAATATTTGCAGCGTTTGCAGCAACTAGTCAACGATAGTCCTCGTGATTACGGCTATTCTTTTCAACGTTGGACAGCAAACTGGCTGAGAAAACATTTGGCCAAAGAATTTGGAGTTGAGATAAGCGATCGCCATATTCTTCGCCTACTCAAACAAATGGGGTTATCTACTAAACCACAACCGAAAAATGCTGACAAAGACACGGATAAGAGTGACTTTGCCAAGAGTTCAAAAATTTTAATTCGTGACCTCAATTCGGCTAATCCGCCGGATAGCACTGAATTATTGCCTCTTAATCTCACAAAATTAGGGACTGATTCAGATATCTATGGCGCACAATCCAACACAAGCGCACTTGCTTTCTCTACAACAGTTGAACAATGCTCTAGGATATCCTCTTTCTGAACAAGAGTTTCAACGTTGTCTTCAGGCGGCTAAAATTCTTAATCCAAAAGTCGGAAAATTCTGGCAAGGAAACCACGTTGAACCTGGCATCTATATTGTTGTTGCTGGGAAGGTAAGGTTGCTAAACGACGCAGAAGAATTGATCGTCTCTTTGGAGGTGGGTGCGTCGTTTGGCGAATTTACTTTATTTCCTGAGTCTGATTTTCAGCCTTACAAAGCTAGGGCTGCTTTGAATTTACAAGTGTGCTTTATCCCAAAAGAGGTGCTGCTACCACTTATGGCTAAACACCCACAAATTCGGGAACACTTACACACCCAAGTGCAAACGCGCAACTCCGGACTTTCGGGGAGAAATGACTCTCAAACAACAAATGTAGACAAACCATATCCCAAGATAAATGTTTCCTCAACATCAGCAGTACAACCAAAGCAAGGGAAAAGGATAAGCAAAGCTTACTTCCCAAATCCTACGCAACGAGTTGGGCATTTTTGGCAACGGATGATTCGGCGCTATCCGTTTTTTGCCCAACAAAGTGCATCTGACTGCGGTGCAGCTTGTTTGGTGATGGTATCTCGTTATTGGGGGAAACGCTTCAGTATCAACCGCGTCCGGGATATTGCTAATGTTGACCGCAGTGGCGCGTCGTTGCGCGGGTTATCGGCGGCTGCGGAAAGTCTTGGATTTGGTACTCGACCTGTAAAAGCGAGTCTTGACCAGTTGGGGAAGCAAAAACTACCTGCCATTGTCCACTGGGAAGGCAAGCACTACATCGTTCTCTATGAAATTGATCCAAGAAAAGTCGTAGTAGCAGATCCCGCCATTGGTCAACGTACCCTCAGCCATGCGGAATTTAAAGCAAAATGGACTGGCTACGCGCTGCTGCTGCAACCCACAGTCTTATTAAAGGATGCCAAAGAAACGACAACTGCTTTTTGGCAATTCTTTGAGTTGATCAAGCCCCACTCTGTTGTCATGCTAGAAGTGCTTGTCGCTTCTATATTTATCCAGATATTTGGACTTGTTACTCCCTTATTTACCCAGTTAATTTTAGACCGAGTGGTGGTGCAGCGATCGCAAGTCACCTTAACGGCGGTGGGGTTGGGGTTGCTGATTTTTAGCCTGTTTCGTGTCGCGATTGTGGGTTTGCGGCAATATCTGCTGTTCCATACGGCAAATAAGCTAGATGTGGCATTAATTGTGGGGTTTATTCGCCACACTTTGCGACTTCCGATGAGTTTTTTTGAATCCCGTTATGTTGGGGATATTATCTCTCGTGTACAAGAAAACCGCAAAATCCAACGCTTCCTTTCCGGTGACGCTTTGTCTATCCTACTGGACTTCCTGACAGTTTTTATCTATGTAGGATTGATGTTTTGGTATAGCTGGAAAATGGCATTGCTGGCGTTGGTGATCATACCGCCTTTTTTCTTGCTGGCGTTGATTGCGACACCTTTTTTACAAAAGATTTCCAGAGAAATCTTTCATGCTGTGACCAATGAAAGTAGTTACCTGATTGAAATCATGACTGGCGTGCGGACGGTGAAATCCACCGCAGTCGAACAAACAGTGCGTTGGCATTGGGAGGAGTTATTACATAAGGAGGTAAAAACTAACTTCTCCGGGCAAGTTATCAGCAATTTATTACAACTATTTAGCAATACAATTCAAGCTGTCGCAACTACCGTCTTGCTATGGTTTGGAGCATCCTTGGTGATTCAAAACCAATTAACCATTGGGCAATTGGTAGCATTTAATATGTTATTGGGAAATATTATTTCACCCTTCCAACGATTAACAGTGTTATGGAATCAATTACAGGAAGTGGTAATTGCAACCGAACGCATTAATGATGTGTTGGATGCAGAACCGGAAGAAGATTTGCAGCATGAACTGCGGCAATCACTATCAGAACTTCATGGACAAATTCGCTTTGATAATGTTACTTTTCGCTATCACAAAGAAAGTGAAACGAATATTCTAGAAAACCTCAACTTTGAAATACAACCAGGGCAAATGGTGGCGCTGGTGGGACGTAGTGGTTCGGGAAAGACGACGATTTCCAAGTTGGTTTTAGGGTTATATCCTCTAACAGATGGTCGCATCTTGATTGATGGACTAGATATTACGAGTATTTCCCTACGTTCCTTACGTTCCTGTGTGGGAGTTGTTGATCAAGACACTTTTTTGTTTGGCAGCACGATTCGAGAAAATATCAGTTTAGGACATTCGGGAGCAACTTTAGAAGAGGTTATAGAAGCAGCAAATTTGGCAGGTGCTGATGAGTTTATTAAAAAGTTGCCAATGGGCTATGAAACCCAAATTGGTGAAGGTGGAGGTTTGTTGTCTGGTGGACAGCGCCAGCGGATTGCGATCGCCAGAGCATTATTAGGTAATCCCCGCTTATTAATTTTTGACGAAGCGACTTCCCATCTAGATACAGAATCAGAACGAATTATTCAAAGGAACTTGAATACAATCCTTAAAGGGCGAACCGCTTTAGTCATTGCTCACCGCCTCTCAACAATACGAAATGCAGATTTGATTTTGGTTTTAGACAAAGGTGTGTTGATTGAAAGTGGAACTCACGAAGCATTAATGGCAAAGCGGGGACATTATTTCTACCTCAATCAACAACAGCAGCTGAACATGGCGGCGTGAGGGGACAAGGAAGAGCGCTTGGGTTGCAGGGAGCAGGGAGCAGAGAGCAGGGAGCAGGGAGCAGAGAGCAGGGAGCAGGGGAGTAAATTGACTATATTACTCTTCCTCATCTCCCCATTTTCAGCTGCCAAAATCCAAAACTTTGTAAGGAGAAATCATGACACATACGTTAAATGGAAAAGTTCACACTCACAACATCCAGGAGAGTAAAAACTATCAAGAAATTCTCAATTCTCAAACATCAGTTCAGCCAACTGATAAGGTAACTGATAAACCAAAGGATGATTGGTCTGAGGTCACTCAGGATTTACTTGATAGCTTACCTCATGTTTGGACGAGAGGATTACTATATTTACTGTTGAGTTTTTCGGCGATCGTTTTGCCTTGGACGATGTTGTTTAAAGTTGATGAAACAGGCACTGCTAGAGGAAGACTTGAGCCGAAGGGTAAGACAGTTAACTTAGATACTCTTGTTACTGGAACTGTTGCCAAAATTCCGGTTAAAGAAGGTGAATTAGTCAAAGCTGGGGAACCTGTGTTGATATTGGATTCTGAATTAGTTAAAACAGAGTTGCATCAAGGAAAAGATAAATTGCAAGGTCAGTTAAATCGCCTGTCGCAGTTGAATGTTTTGAAAAAGCAGTTAGTTGTCGCTTTGACAACTCAGCAACAACAAAATCAAGCACAAGAGTTAGAAAAACAAGCTCAAGTTGAGCAGGCGCAGCAGAATTTGAGTGCTTTGCAAAACTCTTATGAATTACAAAAACAAGAAAAACTGACACAAGTCAACCAGGCAAGACAAACTGTTGAGTCTAGTCAAACAGCTAGTAAGTTTGTAGAGAGTAGTTTAACCAGCACTCAGCAGGAATTGGAACGCTATAAACAGTTAAGTAAAGAAGGGATTATTGCAGAAGTTAATGTTGTACAAAAACAAGACATGACAAATGAAAAGCAAAAGTTGCTTGCACAAAGTCAATCAGACATTGAGCAAGCAAAACTACGCTTGACAGAACAACAAAGTAATTATCAGCAGACTATTCGCAAAGCAAAATCTGAGATTGAGCAGGCTGACTTACGCCTGAAGGAACAGCAAAGAAGTTATCTGACTTTGACTCATTCTGGTAAGCTAGCTATCTTAAAAAGTCAAGAACAAGTCAATAATCTAGAAACAGAAATAACTACTTTGAAGTCAGATATTGCTCAAAGTAAAAGTCAAATTCAAACTTTACAGCTACAGTTAGGGCAAAGAGTCTTAAAATCACCTGTCGCAGGTAGAGTGTTTCAGTTACCAATACAAAGGGCTGGGGCTGTTGTGCAGTCAGGAACAATGGTTGCAGAAATTGCTCCAGAAGGTGCGCCTTTAGTTATTCGGGCACAGATAGCAACAGCCGAGAGTGGTTCATTGCAGAAAAAAATGCCAGTAAAGCTAAAGTTTGATGCTTATCCATTCCAGGATTATGGAGTTGTAGAAGGAGAGTTGGTGGAAATTTCTCCTACAACAACAGAGGTAGAAACAGCTAATGGGAAGGTGGCAGCTTATAACTTAGAAATTGCACTGAAACAGAATTGTATTCCTAAGGGAGATAAATGTATTTCTTTACGCCCCGGTGATACAGCGACAGCTGAGGTGATTGTACGACAACGTCGAATTATTGATTTTCTGCTCGATCCATTCCAGCAGTTACAGCAAGGAAATTTTAAATTGTAGAGAGTACTAGGTTTAAGTTTGTTTACTTAACTGGAATAAATATTATGTTAAAGACTGTTACTATTACTAGTGAAGATATTCTTCAACAAGTCAAGCTATCTTGTAAAACTCCTGAGATTCTCCAAGAAATTATCACCCGTAAAATTGTTGTAGCTGCTACTGAGGAGATTGGCATTGAGGTAGAAGATCAAGCACTCCAGAAAACTGCAGATACATTGCGGTTCATTAATCACCTTAAAAGTGCTGAACAGACATGGCTATGGCTACAAAAGCATCACCTTTCTATAGATGATTTTGAAAAAATCGCATATAACAACTTCATTTATGGAGAGTTGGCAAAACATCTCTTTGCAGATAAAATTGAACCCTATTTCTTTGAAAATCAACTAGACTATGTTGGTGCAGTCATATACGAACTAGTCTTAGATGACGAAGATTTAGCAATAGAACTTTATTACACCATAAAAGAAGGTGAAATGAGTTTTTATGATGTTGCTCACACATATATCCAAGACACAGAGTTACGCCGAAAATGCGGATATCGGGGAATAGTACATCGTAAAGATTTAAAGCCAGAAATTTCTGCTGCTGTCTTTGCTGCTAAGCCACCTCAGCTTCTCAAACCAATTGTGACGTCTTCAGGAATAAATTTAATTCTTGTGGAAGAAATAGTTCAACCAGAATTAGATGAGAAGTTACGTAACCAAATCATTGCAGATTATTTTTCAGAGTGGGTTAAACAACAAATCTATCAGATGGAAATCATTCCAGATTTTTAATCATACAACAAAGTGATTCCTAGTTCTGGCGACTGACAAATTTTGATTTAATAAAGTTCCTGCATCTTTTTTATTAAGATGCAGGATGTTCTCTGTTATAGGTTTAACTTTATCTTGCCTTCTCCTGTTTACTATACTCTACTATTTACTCTCGTTTTTCAAGGTTGGAATGACTACTAAAAAGACAAAAAGGATGCAGTTATATTTATTATATAGGAATTCGGTTTGATTTATGTTAGCTTGCGTGGCGGAGCCATACTAACTCGTGGGGGTGCTTAACGCTTAACGCTTAACAGAAAAAATACTGTTGGGGGTATACCTAGGTTTCACAAAAATTAAATAGGAGTTTTATATATTTTTGAACCAAATACTTATCTGAGTAGCACATAATTAAAACAATTGTGTCTATTTTTTGGGGTCATCCCGATTTTTCAAAAACAGAATGACAGATATAGGGCTACGAATTTGTGCAATGTGGTTTAAATAGGTAGGTACAAAATATCAGTTCAGCAATAACTGCATCAGTTATGTCAGTTCTATCTATACTTTGCAGTTGATTTACATCTTAATTTTATATACACGTATAACTTGTTATGACTCCAACTCCTCTAATTCGGCGTTTTTTGACTAGTTAGCCCATAGCTAATTAAATTAGTGCTAATTTCAATCAAAGCGAAAATGTAACTATTCTGTCCAAAAGCCTAGTTAAAAATACTTGAATCATATGAGTTTATTACTTAAGCTGGTAATCAGCAATAAAACATTTCTGTTTTGTTGAAAAACACAAATAATTCTTACTTAGAGGTAAATTAAAATGGCTCACATTACTTTTGGAAATCTAGAATCTGCTAACGCTGATTTGTTTTTTGAGAATCCTGAAAGTTTCATCACCGAATTAGGTGCTGACGAAACTGGTAAAATTCAAGGTGGATTACTAGATAATATCAGTCTACTAAATGGTAATACTGTAGGAGTTGCTGCACCAATTAACTTATTGGGTAACCAGGGCGGTGATAATGATGGTATTGACAATAAAGTAACATATCCTGTGCGATACTAAGAACCTGAGACGTTGCTTAACAGGTAACGCTTGACAACATAGATACAAGCTGAATCTAAGCTAACTGCAAATTTCATTACTGAACTTACTTGCTTGTAGTCTGTCCAATGTTCTAAAAAATTGTGTCAAAAAAACTGTATTCAGTTAAGTACGAATACTTGCTCGGCTCTAAAACATCAATTCAATAATTCAGAATAGTAATCGGAAGATGGAGATTTTAGTATTCCCTTTTCTAATATCTACTGGCTGAAGTCTATAAACTTGGCATTATTAAATTGATGTTTCAGACGACACAAAGAATACTTGTGACGACTATGTAAGCGCACTTTTTGCTTGAGTTGGGAGTCAGATAATCGATATCCTTACTCCCACTTCTTACTTCCGAATGAATTGTCACCATAACTGCCATTAGCCAAACTACTAGAGAATAGCCAAAGTCATTTTTCTATTGGCTTTGGCTATTCTCTGTAAAATTTATTCCTCGGCAATTACTATCAAATAATTTTCTGGATAAAGTTGCATTTTTTGTCTTTCCATATATGGGTAAGTATGAACATATTGAAGAAATACCAAGATGGAATAGCCTTGAAGCCTAGTATATATTTATTTTTTCCATCAAAACAGAAAACATTACTAACAAATGGTCAACAGTGTTTTGTACTATCTAACATTCCTCAAGAGGTAGTGCAAGCATTAAAGCAAATGGTTGTAGGAACACAACTTAATACATTAGCATGTTTACTACCAGGGGATAGACTTGAAAAAGTTATCTCACTTTTGGATTCTAAGGGTGTCGTAAGACCTTTATACACAAACGAATTTAAAGAAACACCCTTCGAGAAGCAAGTCGAATTTTTTTCAGATTTCGTTGACGATCCCAATGCTGCACAACAAAAGCTTTCAAAACAGTCTGTGTGTATCATTGGTTGTGGTGGAGGTGGAAATATTGCAGTTCAACATCTGGTAGCTGCTGGGATTAAAAACTTTATATTACTCGACGATGATACTGTGAATATAACAAACTTTAACCGTCAGTTTTGTTTTAGTCAGACTGATCTTGGTACACCGAAGGTTGAAGCACTGCATAACTATATTTTAGCGAGAAACTCTAATACAAAAATCCATACTCGTAAAATCAGGATTAATTCAATCGAAGATTTATACACAGGTTTAAAAGACTTAGAAAAGCCAGATTTTATTTTGTGTTGTGCTGACACACCACCAATTACTATTGGGTCATGGATAGTACAGTATTGCATACAGGAAAATGTACCATGTATGTTCTCAGGTGTGGGAGTTTATCATGGCATCGTAGGTCCATTATTGACTCACAAGAGCCATATGGAAAAGTTTCTTCAGCACAATAAAGAACTGGAAAAGGGGCTGGATGATAATTCTTCAACAGTTGTATCATCGTCAATTTCATATCTCAATACTTTGATAGCAACTTTGATGATTTCAGATGTAATCAAGTTTCTTTCAAGTATTAGTCAGCCGCTCTCTCTGAATGCGACTTTACAATATAATCCTAATAAGGGTAATTTGGTCAAAATTGCTGAATGGTAGAAAAAAACAGCACAAATAAGCGCTACTTACTTCTTGATATCTTATGGTGGCTCGTGGCTCAAGTCCATTAAAACTCAGATCTTGCACCAGTATCAACAACAAGGCAGAACCTCGATATCTCGTTCCCAGGCTGAGCCTGGGAACGAGGGTTGGGAGGCTCAGCCTCCCGATTATTGAGAATAGTGCAAGATCTCAGTTAAAATCAACTTGAGCCGTTAAATAAGAGTTTCAAGTCATAACACTCTCTCTACTTATCCGCGATCGCGTTCCCAATCACCAATGACTTTCTGCAAGTACCACTCCTCAGACATTCCAGGATAGTCATACTTCGCTTGATCAATCAATCTTTGCGCCATTTCCCAATATCCCCCAACCAATCTCAACAGACGTTGTCGTAGCAAGTTAGACTTTGCTTCTTTGGAGTTAGAACTGGGAGAGTGAATTTTATTGAGACTATCTAAAACTTGTTGGTAATTTTCCCAATCTTCTTTTTCACAAAACAGACTTGCTGCACGCTGATAATCTTCAACAGCACGTTCCATTTCTTCTAAGCAAGTGTAGGCAATGCCACGATTGTAGTAAGCTGTTGCATCATCGGGATTTATTTGCAATGCTTGGCTATAGTCGTTGATTGCACCAAGATAATACCCCATGACTCGATAGGCATTGCCTCTGGCAACATACAGCATTGCATCTTGGGGTTGCATTTGGAGTGCTTGATTGAAATCAGCGATCGCCCCTTGATGATCTCCCAAAGAAGAACGCGCTTTTCCTCGGTTGCGATAGACGATCGCATCCTCAAAATTCAGTCGCAGCGCTTGGTTGAAATCAGAGATCGCCTCCCGATAGTTACCCAACTTGCAACGCACCACCCCTCGACAACAGTAGGCTTGTGCATCCTGTGAATCAACCCGCAAAGCCCAGTTTAAATCCTCCATTGCTTCGCGCGTGTCGCCTTTTTCTGCTTTTTCTAGCAACTGCGTGAAATATTCTTTTTCGGATTTGAGTGGCGCAATGATCGGACTTGGTTGTACAAAAGCAGGTTTTTGCTTTGGTTGAAGCTGTTTAATTTTTTCTAGACACTGGCGACAATTCTCTGTGTCGTTTTGTTGCAAATATAATTCTGCTGCTTTTTTAAAGCTGGCGATCGCATCTTGAATATACCCTTGTTTACGGTGCACGATTCCCCGTAAATTATAAGCAGCCGCATAATTTACATTCAGACGAATAGCTTGCTCTACATCCGCAAGCGCCCCTGGCTGATTTTTCAGCGCCACTCGTGCTAAGGCGCGACAGTAATGAGCCTCTACACTTTGAGGGTTAAGTTTCAGCGCTTCTGTGAAGTCAGAAACAGCATTCAACATTTCTCCTAAATCATAGTATGCTAAACCCCGTTGATAGTAAGCTTCGGCAAAGTAAGGCGCTAGCTGCAAAGCACGGGTAAATTCCTCAATGGCTTCAGCATAGTCTTTTTGCTTGGCTCTTTCCAATCCTTTATTGTAAAATTCGTCATTCATGGCGTTTATTTGAACAATGAAGTCAGGATACAGGTTGAAAAGTGAAATACTTTAATCTTTACACTCATACTTAAATCTTCCGTTGACTCATTTCAAATTGTTAATAAAAATCACCAAATGACTAACGACTACCTTTACCGCTACCCACCTTTATATCCTGGTGTCTTGCTCAGACGCTACAAGCGATTTTTTGCTGATGTTGAACTTGCTTCTGGAGAAATTGTAACAGCCCACTGCCCGAATACAGGACCAATGACAGGAGTTTGTACTCCTGGTAGCGCAGTGCAGCTGTCTTACACTGATAATCCTAACCGCAAACTTCCCTATACCTGGGAAATGATCCAGGTACACGACAACGAACCTACATGGGTAGGTATAAATACAAATCTTCCCAATAGGATTATCAAATTAGCTTTAGAAACATACCTTTTTCCACAATTGGGAAACTATAGCCAAATTCGTCCTGAAGTTTCCTATGGAGAAAATAAATCAAGTCGGGTAGATTTCTTGTTATCTCCACATACAAACATCAACGTCCCATCTAGCGATTTGTTTTTAAAAAGTGATAATTTACTTTTAACAAAAAATCCTTGTCCTATATATCTCGAAGTCAAAAATACAACTTGGGCGCATGGGAAATTAGCACTATTTCCAGACACAGAAACAACGCGAGGACAAAAGCATTTGCGAGAACTGACAGCACTCTTACCTCAAAATCGTGCCGTTATGCTTTACTTTATAAATCGAAGCGATTGCACTGAATTTGCCCCTGGCGATAGTACTGATCCTGTATATGGTAAATTATTCAGGCTTGGTATCGAGCTTGGTTTAGAGATTTTGCCTTGTCGTTTTGAAGTTAACCGAGAAGGTGTGCGTTATTTAGGTTTAGCAGAATGCAAGTTTGGAACTGCTGTCTGTATTTCTACTGAAGAACCTGCTGTAAAGCGTGCAATAATTCCTTAACTGTGTAAGGCTTCGGTAGAAATGATTTGACATTATTGCCCACTGTAGGCAGTTTAGTGGTGAACATCAGTCCACTAGTAGCAAGAATTTTAACTTGTGGATTGATTTTTTCCAAAGTACGCATGACGGTTAAACCATCTAGCGCAGGTAGCATCATATCAATCAACACAGCACTAATTTCGTTCTTATGTTGAGCATATACGGCGATCGCCTCAATACCATCGCTCGCAGTCAGAATTTGATAGTTGTATGCTTCTAATGAAGCTTTGGTAATTTCTTGAATTGACGGTTCATCATCTACAATCAGAATAACTTCTCCATGTCCTGCAAGAATTTCTAATTCTTGTACCTGTTGTGTTTCGGTTCCCTGCACTGCTGGTAAGTAAACCTTAAAGTGTGTACCAGATCCCACCTCACTGCACACGTTGACAAAACCACCATGACTTTTGATAATACCCATAACAGTGGAAAGACCTAGTCCTGTTCCTTTACCTTGTTCTTTGGTTGTGAAAAATGGCTCGAAAATTCTATCGATGACTTCACGAGGAATACCAACTCCAGTATCTGAAACAGTTATGACTATGTAAGGTCCAGTTTTTGCCTCCAGATGCATTTGAGAATAGTATTCATCAATAAAAAAATTCTCAGCAGAGATAGTTAAAGTCCCATTGCCCGTCATAGCATCACGAGCATTGACACAAAGGTTCATTAACACCTGATGAAGTTGTGTGCCATCTCCAGAAACCATCCACAAATCTTTTGCTATTTCTGTGTAGACTTCGATGGATTTTGGAAATGTTTCTCTAAGAATTTTTGTGACTTCGCTGATCAGGTGTTTGGGTTGTAAAGTCATGCGCTTTCCTTCCACACCTCGCGCGAATGACAAAACCTGCTTGACGAGTTCAGCTCCTCGTTTGGCACTATTTTCTAGTATTTCTAGCAGGTGCTTATCTTGCTCGTAGACGTGAGGGAATTTTAGCGGTAATAATTGAGCCACTGCTAAAATTGGCGTGAGAATATTGTTCAAGTCATGAGCAATACCACTAGCCAAAGTGCCAAGACTTTCCAAACGTTGAGCGCGGAACAATTGCGCTTCCAAAAGTTTTTTCTCGGTAATATCTGTGTCAACAGTCAGAATAGACTTGGGGTTTCTGTTTTCATCACATACTAACGTCCGGCGGCTGGCTACAAGAACTTCTTTGCCATTTTTAGTTACTTTAGTAATCTCGCCTTGCCACTTTCCTTTGCTCATAACAATCGAAAGAGCAGCGTCCATTTCTGATGACTGTTCCTTGTACAAAAGTTGATTAGCATTTTTACCAATCACCTCTTGAGCTTGCCATCCGTAAAGATTTTCTGCACCTTGACTCCAGAATATAATGCAGTTATTTAAATCTCGCACAAAAATTGCATCAGTCGTGACATTAAGCAAAGCCGCTTGTTGGCGAATTTGTTCAAGAGCAAGTTTACGTTCACTAATATCGATGCTAGCGCCGGTGATACCTACGATTTCTTGCGACTCATTGCGTAATGGTTCTACAGTTAAGTCGTAATATCGTTTTCCTTGAGCGGTTGCGATAGAAACTTCCTCTCTAGTTCCTATACCTGTGGTAAGTACACCACGTTTAATACTTGTGAAACGTTCAGCATCTTCTGCACAAATCAAATCGCAATCTTGTTTGCCTATCATTTCCTCAGGTGTAGAGCCAAGATTGGCATTGTAAACCCAGGTGTAGCGTAACTCTTTATCCTGGTTAAAAACAATAATTGGCGAATTTTTTAGGGCAACCCGAAATCGCTCCTCACTTTGTCGCAATGCTTCCTCTGTTCGCTGACGCTCAATAGCATAGCGCATTGAGCGCACTAGTAAGTCACCATTAACTTGTCCCTTAACTAAATAATCTTGCGCTCCCTGTTGCATAGCTTTAATTGCCAAGGTTTCATCATTAAAACCTGTCAGCACAATAATGGGAATGGCTGGAGCTTGATGATGGATTTTAATAAATGTTTGTAATCCTTGACTATCGGGAAGTAAAAGGTCTAGCAAAATGACATCAAAGCTTTCTTGCTCCAAAAAGCGCAGCGCTTCGTCCAGTTGCTCCGCCTGCTTCAAGTAGAACTTTACAGAAGTAACATCTTGTAAAAACTCTTCTAAAAGAACGACATCACCAGGATTGTCTTCTACTAATAAAATTTTCATTATTTTATTGATTCGTTTCTTCACTCCGGTGGTAGCTTGACAACAGTGAACCAAAAATTTTCTATTGAATGTACTATTTTGACAAACTGATCAAAATCAACAGGTTTCGTAACATAGCAGTTAGCACAGAGGTTGTAAGCCTTTAAGACATCTTCCTCAGCTCTAGATGTTGTCAAAACAACTACGGGAATACGTTTAAGGGTATGATCTGCTTTAATTTCTTCTAGCACCTCCCTTCCATCTTTTCTAGGCAGGTTTAAATCAAGCAGGATGATATTAGGAGTGGGTACCTGAGTATAATTTTCCTGTTTGCGTAAGAATGCTATGGCTTCTACGCCATCCACCACGACATTCAAGTTCACGGAAATTTTGCTGTCTTCGAGAGCTATCTGGGTTAATCGCACATCGCCAGGGTTGTCTTCCACTAGCAAAATCTCAATAGGCATGATTGATTCAAAGCTCACAATTTGTTTTCTGCTGTATCAGGAATTGTAAAGAAGAAAGTTGTACCATGTTGCGGTTGTGACTTCACCCAGATATTTCCACCGTGGCGTTCTACAATTTTCTTACATATTGCAAGTCCAATGCCAGTACCAGGATACTTATTTCTAGTGTGTAAACGCTGAAAAATCACAAAAATACGCTCTAAGTATTGAAATTCTATACCTATTCCATTATCACACACAGCAAATTGCCATCTTTCCTCTATACGTTCAACCCCAATATGAATTTGAGGTGGCTGTTGACTACGGAATTTGATGGCATTGCTAATGAGGTTTTGAAACAACTGCGACAGTTGGGTAGCATCCACCATCACTTTGGGTAAAGTATCGTAGGTGACGACAGCGTTACTTTCTTCAAGAGCAACTTTGAGATTTGCTAGAACGCAATTGACAATACAATGACAATCCACAAGCCCAAAAGATTGAGCACGTGTGCTAACACGGGAATAGCTCAACAAGTCATTGATAAGTGTCTGCATTCGATGTGCACCGTCTACAGCGTAACCAATGAACTCATTAGCCCTAGCATCAAGATTATCCTTGTATCGTCGCTCTAAAAGTTGCAAGTAACTCCCCACCATTCGCAATGGCTCTTGCAAATCATGAGAAGCAACGTAGGCAAATTGTTCTAATTCGGCATTGGAACGAGCTAGTTCCTGACGTTGACGGGTTTCTTGTTGTAAAAGTTGTGCTTGAGATAGGGCAATGCCTATTTGGTCTGCGAGCTGTTGCAACAATTCAATTTCTACATTATTCCATTGTCGGGGGCACTCACAGTGATGAGCAATGAGTAAACCCCAGAGGTTTTCTCTTTGAAGAATTGGGACAACGAGGTTCGCTTTGACAGCAAATTGGGAAAGAAATTCTTTATGGCAAGGTTGGATGTTTGCTGTTTCAATGTTGGCTATCGCACTGATTGTCCCCCGACGATACGCTTCTTGATAATCTCGGGCAAAGCATGGATCAAGAATATTTTGTCCTAGTACAACCGGAAAACCAGGTAACACTGACTCTTGCACCACGGTTCCTGAACCATCTCCCCAGAATCTGAAGATAATAACTCTGTCTGCTTGTAGCAGTTTTTGAACTTCAATCACCGTGGTTTGTAGAATTGCCTCAATTTCTAAAGATTGACGAATTTTGAGGGTAATTTCGGCAAATAGTTGAGAACGCTTGGTTTGACGCTTGAATTCCTCTTCAGCTTGTTTACGAGCAGTGATGTCAAGTGTGACACCAATCATGCGAGTGGGATTACCCTCAGTATCATAAATTCCAGTACCTCGTGCCAATATCCAGTGAATGGTATCATCAGACCAGATACAGCGATACTCTGCCTCATAATCTTGGCGTTCCTCTAAAGCAAGTCTTACAGCTTCCTGCCTATAGGCGCGGTCTTCGGGATGAACGCGTTGCTGTAGCGTATCATAAGAAAGCTCAATTTCAGGCGGCAAACCAAAATTTGCCTTGCATTGGTTGGAGCAAGATAAGTCGCCTGTTTTCAAATCTAGCTCCCAAGAACCGAGTTTAGCAGTCTGCAATGCTAGCTTTAGATGTTGTTCGCGATCGCGTAAGGAAGCCTCAGTTCGCTTACGTTCAGTGATATCCCGTGTCACTGCTAACAAAGCAATGATGTCTTTCTCAGAATTACGCAGGGGAACGGCGTGGGTTTCCAGCCAGCGACGAGTGCCTTTAAGACCAATAATTTCAAACTCCAGTATTCCTGATTCGCCTTGAAAAACCTCCTGTGCAAGTGTTATGAAGGCTTGACAATACTCCGGGGCAATCAGGGGATAAACGCAGCTTCCCTGTACTTGATTGAGGGAATCAGCTTCAATCATCGCCAATCCAGCTGGATTCATTTCCAGTAGTGTGCCATCTTTGGCTAACAATTTGACACACTCTGGTTCTGACTCAATGATTGTACGGAGAAGATTTTCGCTGTGTGCCAGTTTTTCCTTCGTGCGTTTAAGTTCTTCAGCAAAATGGGATACCTCAGCCAAGTTACGCCTTAGCTCCAATTCACTAATCACTTGGCGAGCTAGTCCCCTAAGTGCTTCTACTTGTTTTTGGCTCAGTTTCCGTGGTACTTGGTCAATCACGCAAAGAGTGCCCACCATATCTCCCTTTGGAGTCATTAAGGGGATACCCGCATAAAACCGTACATAAGGATAAGATCTGACTACTGAATTGTTTGCTAACTTTTCATCAACCCAAGTATCAGAAACGACTACCACATCTCGTAGCTCTTGGCAAAGGTAAGATAATCCGACGCTACGAGGCATTTCTGGCACATCCAAACCTATTTTTGCTTTAAACCACTGGCGGTTTTCATCAATAAAATTGATCAGGACTATAGGAGCATCACAAATCAAGCCAGCTAACTGAGCAATATTGTCGTATGCTTCTTCAGGTTCAGTGTCAAGAATTTGATATTGGCGCAGGGCTTCAAGTCTTGCTGTTTCGTTATCAATCATGACAAGCATAAATCTTGATTAAATTTTTTGAAATTTAATGCTTTGAGCTTTCTATCACTAGACCTCTCCAAAAATGATTTTTAGTGCAAGCGCGGTAAAGGTTTTATAGCCATTTTTGGAGAGGTCTACTTAAAAAAGTAGCTTATTTCGATGAATGTGTGTTCAACTTTATTGTAAAATATACTACTTTTGATAGATGTGATATATAAAGCACATAGATTTAATCACAAAACTGCATGAATCCCTGGTAAAGAGATCTAGGTTAAACTGTAGCCAGAGCGATCGCCCGTATGTGCCTCTGCAATCTTCGATTGCAGCCCTGAACTCTGTTCAGGGGACTCACTGCGTGAGTCAGGCACAGGGCACGCCAAGGGCGATCGCTCGCAGTTTCTCAATCAATCCAAGCAAATCATCTGCATTCAAACGATAACTCAAAGGATGAGCAATTAATCTTGCCGTACTTTGATACAAAGTTTCAATTTCAACCAAACCATTTTCGCGTAAGGTTCGTCCTGTGGAAACCAAATCCACAATTGCTTCTGACATCCCTGTAATCGGACCTAGTTCCACAGAACCATACAGCGGTACAATTTCCACAGGTAAATCCAAACCGTGGAAATACTCTCGCGCACTATTGACATATTTTGAAGCAACTCGACCATGAGGTGGTAACTCCAACACGGAACGGTAAGCACTCTCTTGCTTCACCGCCACCGACATTCGACAATGACCAAACTCCAAGTCAACTAAGTGGGCTACTTGTGGCTTTTTCTCGCGCAACACGTCATATCCAACGATACCAAGTTGTGCCTGACCATATTCTACATATACTGGCACATCCTGCGCTCGCACTAGCAACCCTTTGGCTTTGCCACTAGAGTCAGAAATCTGAAGTTGGCGGTTACTTGAATCCAAAAAAGCACTAAAATCCAATCCCACATCTTGCAGAATCCGGATGCTATTTTTAAGAAGTTCCCCTTTCGGCAATGCAATAGTCAGCATAAGTAGCACTTCATCATCAGCAATCAGCAAAATAATAATATCTGATAGCTAAGTACAATAGCTTGCCATGCGAATTTTACTTGTTGATGATGAAGTTGAATTAACTGATCCTTTGAGTCGCATGTTAACTCGTGAGGGGTATAGCGTTGATGCGGCTTATGATGGGACAAGTGGTAGCCAACTTGCACAAAGCGGTAGTTATAACTTACTGATTCTAGATTGGATGCTACCAGGAAAAACAGGTTTGGAGATTTGTCAAGAATTACGACGCCAAGGCGAAACTACGCCCGTGTTGTTTCTCACTGCTAAAGATACTCTTGATGATCGAGTTGAAGGTTTGGATGCAGGTGCGGACGACTATTTGGTTAAACCTTTTGAGTTGCGCGAGTTGCTAGCACGAGTTCGGGCTTTATTGCGTCGTTCCGGTTCACAAAGCCACGGTACAACAACCCAAAAGCTTGTAGTCGCTGACTTAGAACTCGATACCGAAAACCAAGTCGCCTATCGTCAAGGCAGAATCATCGACTTATCCGAAAAAGAAAGTCAGCTCCTGCAATATTTTATGGAAAATACGGGACAGCTGCTCACTCACGCCCAGATTCTCCAATATCTCTGGAAAGATGAGCAACTACCTAGTAGCAATGTTATTGCTGCATTAATTCGCTTACTACGGCGTAAGATTGAACAAGCTGGTGAAACACAATTAATTCATACAGTCTATGCTAAAGGATATCGCTTTGGTACTTCTGCACCAGGAACTGGAGAAGAAAAGTAGAGTGCGTTATGCTTTTTGAATTTTTTCCTCACCCTCAACTACACGCTTTTCGCGAGCGTGTTTCGTAAAAAGCTGGCGCACTCTTAGGCGATAACCACCTGCTACGAATGAAACAAACACCTTCTTTCCTGTTAAGCGTTAAGCGTTAAGCGTTTTTCTTGAAAGTTATCCAACATTAGGCGTGTTTGAGTTGAGATCTTTTGAGTTGTTAGTTAAGTTTTTTCCCCTTTGCGAAAAAAAAACCAAAGTCACTCGTTTCATAATCCAATGTAGACCGACAAGTATGCCAAAGGTAATAGCAATAATCACTAGGGGCTGTTTACCAAGAATGTCCTCTACACCTTTAGTGAGTACCTCATCCGGTTGAGTGACAAAATCCCAGCTGTTAAAACGTAAGAAACGTCCCCAATAAACACCCACAGCACACAAAGCATGGGTAATTAACTCAACCCACAAGATCCATTTGCTCTTACCAATGCGATGTAAATAATAACCTAAATTAATTAAAGATATAACGTAAGCTTCAAATCCAGCTAAAATAACCAATACATACAACGGGATGAGTATCAGGGTTATGACCCATACAGACTGAATTCTACGGATATCATCTATAAGATGAATGATATCAGTCAGCAGGTAAGGTGCATTTGGTAGAAAACTATAGAAAACTATAAATCCCAACCACCAAACCCAAGATCGCCCGCGCCCATTGCGAAACAACCAAACACTCAAAGCCAAAGGTATAAAAGCTAAAAATAGGTTCCAAGTCATCCAACGCGCATTGATTTGCAGAACTTGTATGACTTTGGCTATCAATTCAGTGAGTTCCCCTTTCATAGCTACTTCCTTGAAGACGTGTAAATGATTCTGATCTCTCCGTATGGTTATAAGCTAGCTGATTGATTGTCAAAACTGCCTTTCGTAGTAAAAATGGCTACAGACTTAACGGTCAATCAAGCGGGCTAATTCACTAGTATAGCCAATGCGTAAATCAGAGCCACTTTACCATGAACAAGTTTCTCATCTGGAATGGTGCCCTTGTGCTGGCTATAGTTATAGATTTCATCTTGCTCTGGCTCAGTTCCAGAAATCATTGTCAACTGTCTAGAGAAAGAGCTATTATAACAAAAGCACCCATCCCCGTGTGTGGGGATGGGTTGAAGATGAAGTTTGAGTTTATACTAATGCATAGCCCTAATTGATTGTGTTTCCTCAATATCTGGACTACGTAAGTCCTCCACCAGTGCCTGAATTTCTGCTGGAGGAGGTGGTGTTAGACGAGACACCACGAGGGTAACAACTAAGTTTAGCAGCATACCCACAGTGCCAATTCCTTCAGGAGAAACCCCAAAGAACCAAGGTGGCATACCCCCAAACTTAACGCCTACAATGTATGCGGTAGTAAAGATTAAACCTGTCACCATACCAGCGATCGCCCCTTCTTTGTTGGTGCGTTTGTCGAAGATACCCAGGATGATAGCCGGAAAGAAGCTAGAAGCAGCTAATCCAAAGGCAAAAGCCACGACTTCACCCACGAAACCTGGTGGATTCACCCCAAAATATCCAGCACCAACGAGGGACAAACCGACCATCAAACGTCCGACAAACAGGCGTTTTTGTTCTGATGCTCCCGGATCAACGATGCGGTAGTACACATCGTGGGCTATGGAACTAGAAATCACCAGTAACAGCCCTGATGCTGTAGACAAAGCTGCTGCCAATCCACCAGCTGCTACCAAAGCGATCACCCAAGGAGCCAGTTTCGCAATTTCTGGAGTTGCAAGCACAATGATGTCTCGGTCAATCGTAATCTCGTTCGTGTCTTTTTTTGGAGTTAATTGTAGACGTCCGTCACCGTTTTTATCTTCAAAAGCTAGCAGTTTGGTGCGTTCCCACTTGTTTGCCCAGTCTAACTGCCGCACTTCCTCAACAGTATGATTGTGCAGGGAATTAATGAGGTTATAACGGGCAAACATCGAGAGGGCTGGAGCCGTAGTATACAGAATGGCGATGAATAACAGTGCCCAACCAGCAGAAAACCGAGCTGAGCGAACGTCCGGAACTGTATAAAAACGTACAATAACATGAGGCAGTCCAGCGGTTCCCACCATCAAAGCGATGGTAACGAACAGCACATCCAGCATGGGCTTGTTGACAAATGGCTGAGTGTACTGTGCAAACCCAAGATCAACTTGGATTTGATTGAGCTTGTCGGCAATGTCACTAAAGGTAAATGCAAACTGGGGAATCGGGTTGCCTGTAAGCAATACAGCAAGCGCGATCGCTGGAATGAGGTAAGCAATAATCAAGATGACGTACTGTGCTACCTGTGTCCAAGTGATGCCTTTCATGCCGCCCAGCACAGCAAAAAAGCCCACAATAACCATGCCGATGATGACACCTGTGTTGATGTCTACCTGTAGGAAGCGGCTGAAAACAATACCAACCCCCCGCATTTGTCCAGCAACATAAGTCAAGGAGACAAAAATGGCTGCCACAACTGCTACCAGACGGGCAACGTTGGAATAGTATCTGTCTCCCACGAAATCGGGTACTGTATACTTACCAAACTTGCGGAGGTAAGGAGCCAGCAACAGTGCCAGCAGAACGTAGCCTCCAGTCCAACCCATCAAATAAATGGAGCCATCATAGCCCATAAAACTAATCAGCCCCGCCATTGAAATGAACGAGGCTGCAGACATCCAATCGGCAGCAGTGGCTGCACCATTGGCAATGGAAGGAATTCCCTGATCCGCTACAAAAAAGCCTTTACTATCTTTAACTCGTGATTGCCAACCAATGTAGAGGTATACCAGGAAGGAAAGTCCAACTATTAAAATAGTCCAAATTTCAACTGACACAACTTTATCCTCACCTTCTAATATTATGCTTGCGGTCTAACTTGTCCATTTGAAAGGCGTAGATGAAAATCAACACCACAAAAATCAGAATTGAACCCTGCTGTGCCATCCAAAAGCCAAAGGGTACGCCAAAAAAACGCACAGCATTTAATGGTTGTACCAGCAAAATACTAAAAACGAGAGACACCAGCGCCCAAACTATTAAAAGGTTGCGAATTAAAGCAGTGTTCGCACGCCAATAAGAACGACTCTTTTCGCTATCCATTTTTAAGTAAATTTATGAAAAATGTAACCAAGATACTAGCAGAAGTCGGACTTAAGATCTAGAAAAGTTTAAAATTCAAAATGATTTTTTAACGATGGACTAAATATGGGGCAGATTTCCGTGTGACTCATTATCTAGAGATTGAGAAATTGAATCATATTGAGATATAAACAAGTCTTGACAGATAATTTCATCCTAAAGCAAACAGTAGCGCTTACGCGCTACTGGAAACCCACTTACCTCATTTTGATTCGCTACTACAGTACTTGTTAAGCTCAGATGCCAGAGTATCAGACTGTTTCGCAGCATTTGTGGCTGCTGTTAGTGCTGTATCGATTTCTCCTCTTGCCTTTTGAATTTTGATCCTACCCTCTGATGAGGCTTGAGCTGTCTTAGCTGAACCAAGAGCCTTACCTGCTGTAGCAATTGATTGACTAAAAGTCTCAAACACCTTAACAAAACTGCTCTGAAATTGTTGAAGCTTGGGGTCTTTTAAATTTAGCTCCTTAATTTCTTTGGTCACAGCTTCCAAATCCTTGGATAGTTGCAAGCTAGTTGTCACCTGCTGACCTTTATTTTTATCAATCAGGTCACTTCCTTTGTTAATGAGGTTAACCAGTCGCTCACATTGGGAGGCTTTGCTGTCACTGCACGCAGTCACGAACATTGCCATACTCAAGGTAATAGGAATAATAACGGTATATCTACGCAAAACAGACATTAACACCTTACCACCAATAAAACCGAAACAATAGTAACCAATGATTCAGTCGTTTTTATTGGTATTTCGACCAGTTATCAGTTATCAGTTATCAGTTGTTAGTGTTCACTGTTCACTGTTTACTGTTCACTGTTCACTGTTCACTGTTCACTGTTCACTGATTCGATTACCAACCCACGGGTAAACCAAGCTTATCCAGCGTATCAGCATCTTGCAATAACGGCTGAATATCCCTATCTATTGCAATCTGACCACCAGAAAGCACTAAGGCGCGTTGAGTCACTTTACTGAGCCAGTGTAAGTCGTGAGAGGCGATTAATATCACCTGCACGGGTAACCTTAACAAAACTTGAGCTAAGTGACGCCGCCATGCTGGATCGAGACCATTTGTAGGTTCGTCCAAAATCAAAATTGTTGGCTCTAACGCTAAAATCGCTGCTAAGGCAGCCAGACGTCTTTGTCCACCGGAAAGTTCGTGGGCAGAACGGTTGATGTAAGCTTCTAGTCCAAAATCAGCTAACAGGTGTCTTGCTTTGTCAATTGCTATTGCTGGTGGTACACCGTAATTACGTGGCCCAAAAGTCACATCTTCTAAGATGGTTGGCATAAACAGTTGATCGTTGGCATCTTGGAAGCTAAACCCGATGTTACGGCGTATTTGTGGTAGGGTTTTCGGTTCTACTAGAATATCATTGATCCAAATTTTTCCTGATAGGGGTTGTTTTAAGCCGATGAGGTTCTCTAGTAAGGTACTTTTACCAGAACCAGTCGATCCCATGAGTGCAACGCGATCGCCTGGATTCAAGGTAAAAGAAATGTCTCGTAAAACTGGTTCTTGATTTGAATAGGCATACACTAGATTCTGAACAACGACCCCTGTTTGTAACATTCTATTTTGTGGATGATGAATTTCTCTGAATTTCTAGGCTAAGATTATTTGATGCGTAGGGCGTTGTTCATCCTACTGAGGACTAAAATCCAAAATTGGTATAGGAAGCCACAGTCAAACAAAGAGCAATGGCACACATCATCGCCACTGCAAAACGCTCTTTTGGTCTTAATGTCCCATCTGTTGGTAGCTGTCCGTTGTAACCACGAACTTCCATTGCTGCGTAGACTCTTTCTGCTCGTTCCAAACTGCGGAGATACAATGTTCCGATCATAGCTGCACTGGCGTAGCGCAACCACCCAGCAGGACCGTTCAAACCGCGTAATTGAGCACTACGCTGCATTCGCGTCACTTCTCCAACCAAAATTTCTATGTATTGCCCAGCTAACAATAAGTTTTCTTTTAATACTCTCGGTAGGGGTAAGCTTTTGAGGGCGATGCCAAAACTGTGAGGTGGCAAAGTTAACAAAAAGCTGTTCATCGTTATGAGACAAATTAGGGAACGAACCAGCAAAAAACTAGCTCGCTCCCATCCTAAGGGTAACGCTAGTAACGAGAGAAAAATCAGTTCTGCACCGAGTAAGCCTGTGAGTTTACGAATGGGTACACGTAGTAGACAAGCCCATAACAGTGCGATCGCCCCATACGCACCCAGCCAGTACCAAGCATTGGGCTTAAGAAAAGCACACCCCACGACAATGACTAACGATAGCTGCAAGCGTAACGGTAAAGAAATTCTAAGCATTATTCGGTCTAACCAATTTTGCAATACCAAAGGCTACCCCAAAACAAACAATAGACCCGATAATTCCAGCAATACTCGTTCCTATACCTTCATTACCATTAACAGTGTAGTCAGCAAATGGCGTGGGGATTGACACTCGTACATTTTCGCCTAACTTAATGAAACCCAAATTTTCAGCAACTTTTTCTAAACCATCTGGCCATGCGGAGGCTAGCAGTGAAAGCACACCTGCTATCAAAAGAATACTAACAACAGGTACCACCCACCCTTTAAATTCCTGCTGGTTTCCAGGCAAAAGGTCTGGTCGTGCTGTCATCAAGTAAGTTAACACACCTCCAGTAATCAATCCTTCACCAATGCCAATGAGGATATGTACCCCAGTCATCGCTGGTAAAACTATATTGACTGGTGCAGTTCCAGAAAGGGCTAACTCTATAGCACAAGCGATCGCAGCAACCACGACACTAATGCCAGCTGCAATACCAGCAGCTAAAGGTAAACGCCCTTTATATCCTCCAAACAACCGCTGTAAAGTTTGGGTTAAACTCCAGCCAACCCAAACTCCAATCACACCCATGTTAAAGATATTTGCTCCCAAGGCTGTGATCCCACCATCAGCAAATAGAACAGCTTGAATAATTAAAACCGTAGCAATGCACAACATACCAGCCCAAGGGCTACCCAAAATAATAGCCGCCAAGGTGCCTCCCAATAAGTGACCACTTGTGCCACCTGCGACAGGAAAATTAATCATCTGCGCGGCAAAAATAAACGCGGTGGTTAAACCAAGAACAGGTGCGCGACGGATACCAAAAGCGTCTTGGGATCGCCCCATACCTATTCCTAGCCCCACCACACTTACTAACCCAGTAGCTGCGGCTACTGGGAGAGATACAAACCCATCAGGAATATGCATAATGTGCCCCTACATTTTGTGTCATAAATAACACAAAGTAATTTCTAGAACTACGGCATAGTATTAATAACAAAACCAAATTTTACCCCTTCTTTGCAATGCCCTCTTGGGGGATTTGAGAGTGTTACTTACGGATTATAGACAATAACATTTATATTTTTACTTGACTTATTTTTAGATTCGTAATTTTTTAAGAGTTTTATTTGGAAGTTTAAAAGAAAAAAAGAATAGACTTCTGGCAAAATTTCTATTTTTCATTTTCATGACTCTTGACTTTTGCAAAAGGCTTAATAATTCTTAAAAACAAGATTAAAAATAACGAAATAAATTCAAGATCCGTTGTCGCAATCGTTCCAAAACAGGTCCTTCTTCGGCAACTCCATCTGCAAATAACATTTCATATATCAATGGCACTCCTAACTGTAACTCTTCTAAAATTTCGCGTTGAGTAAACACATCTTGCGGTTTACCTTCCAAAATGAGTCTTCCTTTATCCATAACTAATATCCAATCAGCCCAGCGATAAACTAAATCAAGATCATGGGTTGCCATCAAGATTGTTGTTCCAGATGCGTGAATTTTTCTCAAGGTTGCCATCAAGTTACGCGTGTGTAATCTATCCAGATAAGCGGTGGGTTCATCTAGCAATAAGAGTTCTGGTCGTAGCACCATCACATCTGCTATTGAAACTCGTTTTTTTTGTCCTAAACTGAGATGATGTACTGGTCTTTGAGCAAGTTCAGTTAATCCAAATTCTACTAAAGCTTGCTCGACTCGCTGTTGAATTTCTGCTTCTGGTAACTGCAAATTACACAACCCATAAGAAATATCTTCTTCAACAGTAGAGGCTACCAGTTGTTGTTCTGGATCTTGAAAAATTAACCCGACTTTTTGGCGTAAAGTCGTCAGGTAGTCACGATTATATTGCAATCGTTTACCTTGCCATGAGATAGTTCCTTTGTCAGGCTTGTATAGACCATTAGCTAACAAAAATAATGTGCTTTTACCACATCCGTTTTGACCAATTAATGCACATCTTTTACGAGCAGGAATTCGTACACTCAGACCATTCAGAGCCGACTGTTGTGCACCTGGGTAAGTATAATGTACCTGCTCAAATTCGAGTAACCATTCCTGCATGCTGCAAAAATTCCAATGCTATTAAGACTACGCACCCAACAATTGCTTCTATAGCATAGCGCTTGGATTTTTGATAGCGATGGGGATGCCAAACCCGCAGTTCTCCATTAAAACCCCGTGCTGCTAAACTTAAGGAGACTTGACGATAATTTTCTATAGTTCGCTTAAGTAATTGTCCAATTAACAGTGCTAAACTTTTCATTCCAATGCGAAAAGTACGATAGCCACCACGAGATTGTTGAGCAGTCCATAACTCAGCAGTGGTATTGAGAAGGACAAAAATAAAGCGATACATCAGCAATAAAAGCTCAGTTATCAGTACTGGAACTCCTATACGACGTAGTGTTTGCAAAAGTTCGGAAAAGGGGATAGTTAGCATCACAAAGTATAGGCAGGATAAAGAAGCAATAGCTCGCGTTAAAATAGTCAATCCCTGCTCAATACCTTGGTGACTGATATATATATAATAAGAGCCAAAAGTCAAGCCACCGAGTGAATCCTTTGGCACTAAATGTATGTGATAAAGGTCTACTCCATTGATAACTAAAGCTGGTAAACTAGTTAACCAGAAGAGAGTCGCAACATAAACTAATTTTAGATAAGTTTTAGCAGGAATCCCTGCATACATCACTGTCCAAAAACTTATCCAAACTGCAATCAAGACTTGAATGAAAGGATGAGCAAAGGCAGTGATAAGTAGCAGGACAGTGGCAAATACCAATTTTTGTTCTGGTGGTAACCAACGTAAGCGATTTGTGTAAGCTAAGGTATCAATCTGAATTCTCATTTGGTTTTTTGCTTTGTTCAGAACGCCCCTTGTATAACCCAATTACATAGCCAATCACACCAGCACCTATTGCTGCTTGCACGCTAAACATGAGGCTTTCAACTTCCCCACTGGGCAACTCAATTAATGATTTCAACCAAGGTTTATATTCGGGCTGTATCTCTTTAATAGCCGATTCGGCTTGGTCATCAGAACCACTAAATTCTGCACCTTTAATAAAGACTACTGGTGCTGCTGCTAATACCACTACTGCTAACACCAATAGCCAGTTATTCCATTTTTTATTTTGCTTTGTCATGAGTCACTTGTTATTTATTATTTGTTAATCGTTATTTTTAAAAAATGATGACTAACCACTCTCTACTTTCTATTCGGTCTTTGGTTTCATGAGGTTTAACATTTCTAGTTCTTGATGTCCATAGTTAGAAAGCCAATTCCAAACCAAGACTGTTAACAATCCTTCACTAATTGCCAAGGGTACTTGTGTGACGGCAAAAATTCCTGCAAATTTTATAAATGATGCCATGAAACCACCCGTAGCTGCGGGGAAAGCAAGAGCCAGTTGCACAGAAGTGACAATATAAGTTGTCAAATCTGCAACAGCAGATGCTATAAATATCGCTAATCTTTGTTTACCACTTTGCATAACCAAGCGGTAGAGCCAGAAGGCAACAAATGGTCCGACAATTGCCATTGAAAAAGCATTAGCTCCCAGTGTTGTCAACCCGCCATGTGCTAACAATAGTGCTTGAAATAGCAATACCAAACTACCAAGTACCGACATGGCTAAAGGTCCAAATAGCACTGCTCCTAATCCTGTGCCTGTTGGATGGGAACAACTTCCTGTTACTGAAGGCATTTTCAATGCTGACAGCACAAAAGTAAACGCTCCTGCCAATGCTAAAAGTAGTTTGAGTTCAGGAGTGGCTTTGGTGATGCGAGTCAGCGATCGCAATCCCAAAATAAAAAACGGTAATGCCACAACCCACCAAAAAATTGCCCAGCCTGGTGGTAAAAAACCTTCCATAATGTGCATCGCGTAGGCTGGTTTAGGTAAGCACACAATCAAATAAAAACTTACCACTGCCATCAAGATGAGACTGACTAACCTTACTCTGCCTTTTGACTTGGGAATAGTTTTCAACATGCTCAGTACCTGCAGATGCTAAAGCTTTTAGTATAAATCGCTGAACGTCTTGACTCAAGAAATATTTTTGTCAGCAAAGGTTCCCGCTTTTTTAGTCGAGTTTGGGGAAGTGTTGGATAGCAAAAAGGTCTTGGCTACCGCCTTGTTTTCAGCTATTAGGAAATATGTATTATACACCCCATAATTACTTAATATCTTTATATACAATTAAATTCCTGTGACTACCGTATGCAATTTTTTTGAGAAATAACCTCATTTCTATTGAGAATATTATTTTTCATACTTGAGAAAGATTAATAATGAAGTATTGATTGTTTTACCATTTTCTGAGAAAATAATTGAAAAAGATTAGCAATTTTCTCGCATTTTGCCGCTAGCCGTTTACAAAATCATGCCTAACAATTCTGTTTTAGAGCAAGAAAAACTATTGAGTCGTCGTAATCTGTTGATGCTGGGCTTAGCAGGTACTGGTGTGGCTGGTGCGGCTTTATGGCAAATACTGAATTCCCGATCTCTATCACGGGTAAAAGTGCCGCCTATGGAGACACAGACAACTTCTGATTTAGCTACCCCCTCGAAGATGGTACGAGAATTTGATTATGGTACGCTGAAGCGAGAAAATGGACGTGTCGTTCGAGAATTTCGATTAACTGCTGGTACTTCCCCGATTCAGCTCAATAGTGCTGTTTCTTTCAACATTTGGGATTTAAATGGTCGCATACCAGGACCAACGCTTAGGGCAAAACAGGGCGATCGCGTGCGGGTGTTGTTCTTCAACCAGGCAGGACATTCCCACTCTCTACATTTTCATGGCGTTCACCCCTCAGAGATGGATGGCGTTCGTCCAGTTCGCCACGGTACAGCAGTTATCTATGAATTTGATGCAGAACCCTATGGCGTTCATTTGTACCACTGTCACATCGAACCAGTGACTCGTCATGTTGCCAAGGGGTTATACGGAATGTTTATCGTCGATCCGCCGAGTCCACGTCCCCCAGCAGATGAGATAGTCCTGATTATGGCTGGGTATGATGTGAACGATGATAACCGTAATGAATATTACGCCTTTAATGGTCTGCCTAACTACTATAAGGATAATCCTATTCGGATTTACCAAAATCAGTTGATTCGACTGTACGTGCTTAACATCATTGAATTCGATCCAGCAGTAACGTTTCACCTACACGCCAACTTTTTTAAGGTCTTTCCTACGGGAATGACTTTAAAACCGTCTCATGAAAGTGATGTGATCACAATGGGGACAGCCGAACGCCACATCTTGGAATTTTCCTTTCGCTATCCAGGTATGTATATGTTTCATCCACATCAGGATGCGATCGCAGCAGAGGGTTGTATGGGTATGTTTGACGTTATCAGCGACAGTGATAAAAAAATGACAGCCTAAAGTCGCGAAGCTGTTTCACCATCCAATGATCATTGATCATTATTTTTTGCTGCGATCATCGCAGCAAGTGGTTGTATGGGTATGTTTGACGTTATCAGCCAGAGTGATAAAAAAATAACATCCTAAAGTCGCGAAGCTGTTTCACCATCCAATGATCATTGATCATTATTTTTTGCTGCGATCATCGCAGCAAGTGGTTGTATGGGTATGTTTGACGTTATCAGCCAGAGTGATAAAAAAATAACATCCTAAAGTCGCGAAGCTGTTTCACCATCCAATGATCATTGATCATTATTTTTTGCTGCGATCATCGCAGCAAGTGGTTGTATGGGTATGTTTGACGTTATCAGCCAGAGTGATAAAAAAATAACATCCTAAAGTCGCGAAGCTGTTTCACCATCCAATGATCATTGATCATTATTTTTTGCTGCGATCATCGCAGCAAGTGGTTGTATGGGTATGTTTGACGTTATCAGCCAGAGTGATAAAAAAATAACATCCTAAAGTCGCGAAGCTGTTTCACCATCCAATGATCATTGATCATTATTTTTTGCTGCGATCATCGCAGCAAGTGGTTGTATGGGTATGTTTGACGTTATCAGCCAGAGTGATAAAAAAATAACATCCTAAAGTCGCGAAGCTGTTTCACCATCCAATGATCATTGATCATTATTTTTTGCTGCGATCATCGCAGCAAGTGGTTGTATGGGTATGTTTGACGTTATCAGCCAGAGTGATAAAAAAATAACATCCTAAAGTCGCGATGCTGTTTCACCATCCAATGATCATTGATCATTATTTTTTATAGAAGAGAATTTTTGCCGTACTATGTGGTAAAACTTGTTTTAGTATGGCGACAAACATCTGAAGAACAAAAAAAATTCATACCCAAAATTTGCCAGGGAAGCACAAAAGTAGGGGTATGAATGGCTTTGTGCATCTTTTACAAAGAGAAAAGCCGACTTACAATCATTGCTACTTATGCATTACCAAAAAAAATCCTGACTTGATTCTTGCTGTGCAATGACGAGGTCATGACACAATCAATGAATCATATAATTCATGGTGCAAAATGTAACATTAACTGACTTTTTTGCGATGAACATACGTCTCACAGATTTACTAAATTTACCTGGTGTAGCAGTAGAATCTTGTCATTTTTCTCAAGATTCAGTATCTTTTCAATTAAGGGTTTTAACCAAAGGTACATACTGCCCACATTGTCGTAATTACACAGAAGAATTACATCAAACTAGACCAATTTTAGTTAGAGATGTACCAGTAGAGAGTAAAGAAGTTTACCTCAAGTTACCACGTCGTCAATTTTATTGTAGAGTGTGTCAGCGATACATCACTGAGCGATTGCAGTTTATCGATTGGCGAAGGAGGTACACACAAAGGTACGAGGAAAAGATTTATTCCCAAGTAAATCGTTGTAATATTGAGCAAATTAGCCAACAGCAACACCTTCGTATTGAGCAAGTCAAGAACATTTTTAACCACATTAGTCAAAAGCGAAACAAACAGCATCTTGAATTCAGTCAAAAGAGCTATTGCTATGAAAGGTAGGGACAAAATAACCAAAAATTATCACCATTCAGTCAAAGAATAAGAGCATTATTTTTGTTGACTGTAGATTTTTTCGCTAAAAGTATGTATGCTGAAAGAAGTGTCTTAAATGTAAGCTAAAAGCATACACTTAAGAAAAGTTTCCCTAGATCATCCGGGCATCCTATTAATGACATTGCGGGAGATAACTTCCTAATTTACAGTTTTCCCCCCATCCAAATAGTTGTTTGTTAAACACTAACTGAGGATTTTGATAGTGCTAGATTCATGTGTTGATTCAATTTTTAGAGAGTTCCCTCAACAGCCGGATATTCTCAACGTTACAGTCTCTGGACTGAGTATTTTATCTGCTGGCATCTTTCTATTTTTGATATTATTTAACTTACAGGCTTCTAGTCCTTGACGTTGATGATGGAAACAATTCGCGGAAATAACTAGGCAGTTAGAAATCTGCAACGCCGCTAATTTTATAAGCATTATAGTCTACCCTGCATCCAAGGGCTTTGCCCTAGAGCATACCTGCCGAATTGTACTAGTACAGGTTGGCGCAAGTGAGCTTACCATTACAAGTAGGGAAAACATCCGAGTTTGCAGTCTTTAAAAAAGGTAGGCGTATTTGCGCCGCGCGGTACTAGGACTTAGCATATATGCGTTACCGTGCAGAATGGTTGCTGCTACTGTTAATAGCATGTCAGATTAAATAACCGTCCGCAGCCACTAAAGGGAGGCAATCCTAAAGACGCTAGCAAATTGCGTTGTTTCACGGAACTTGCCCAAAAGCAAGCGCGAAACGTTTGCATATCTTTTGTGTACTCTTAAGAAACACGCTTAACGCTTAACGCTTAACACGTGAGACCAGCCGCCGTCTTGGTGAGTCCACTTGCCGTCTTGGTGAACCAGCACTGCGGGAGGGTTTCCCTCCGCAGGTGACTGGTGAACCCCGTAGGGGCGGTTCCCGTCACGAACGCGAGTGCGTCTGGTGTAGGAGTTTGGCAAAGTGGCGAACCCGTTAGCGTCCCTTGCGCGTGTCCCCTTGGGACTCAGCGTGCCCGCAGGGCATAGGGGCGGTCTCCGTCACGAAGGCGAGTGCGTCTGGTGCAGGAGTTTGGGGAACTGGTGAGACAGCGCGAATGACGGCTCTCCCGACCTAGGCGACTGCGTAAGCGCAAGCGCACGCGGCTTGGGCGTAAGCGCAAGCGCACGAATCGAGCGTTCGCGCAGCGTCTCCTACGGAGATACGCGTAAGCGTGTCCCTTTGGGACTTAC